>JANQUX010000137.1:0-3186 GCA_030730545.1 Maribacter sp.
TACGCCTTCATATGCAGCTATCTTATCCATTAATTCGTATAGCTCTTTCCAAGCGTATCGATTTCCCCCGACAGCATACTTTTGCATGGCGGCTATTGCCATAGGCGATGGCCCGATCGGATTTTCGTTGGCATTCAGTTTTGCCAAAAGTTCTACCGGTGCCTGAGGGGCATGTGGTAAATATTCTTTGAAAAATGGGGTGTAAGGGATGTTTCCTTTTGCATCGACCGTTATTGGTTGCGATGGGAATGCCCCATAGGTCAAATAGGGCGCTGCCATTACACCTGCTGCGGTAAGAACGCCTCTTTTAAGCCAATCTCTTCTGTTTACATTTGTTTTCATACTGTGCTATATTTAAGTTAAAAAATTACTAATTTGTTTCTACCGGGTCAGCATGTATCCCTAAGTCACCAGTTGCTACGATGGTAGCATCGGTTGGACTTAAACTAATACTTACGTGGGCATCTAAGGATGTAATAGAGTCATAGAATGCCGTATCCGCAATAAGAAAAAATTTGCTATCCGATAATTCGCCCGTGGTTCCATTAACTTCATCCAAGGTCATCATAGTGGTCGTTCCGATTCCTGCTGCTCCGTCTACTATAATTGCAGGATGCAAAATATCGTCAATGGTATTGTACAACGAAATCTGTACTAAAGTTTGGTCTAAATCTGTTTTCCAGAAAACTATTCTTCCAAATACATTAGATCCTGCTGGGTCTGTAGAGTCTATAGTATATGCAGTATACGTATCAAGTGTTCCACCACCCGGAGCAACTTCTTGTGCTGATTCTAACCGTTCTAAATCACATGAGCCGAACGTTACCAGTAACAGAGTTAAAATACTGATTTTACTTATATATGTTTTTATCATTTTCTTATTTTTTTGTATTTAACCTCAATTAGAAACTTAATGTAGCTCTTACCGAATAAAAAGCGCCGAGAGAACCCTGTTGTGCATTACCGTATAGGTAAAACCCTCTTTCCTCTGACCTGTATAAATCGGGATAATTATTGAAAATATTCTGTCCTGTAAGGGTAAAGGCTAAATTCTTTGAAGCCTGGTAAGTTATACCTAGGTCAGAAGTAAACTGTGCCGAGAATGTTTGATCCGAAAAGCCTTGTGTGCCAACGCCCGGAAAGTTTTCATCGCTCAAGGTTCCTTCACCATCGTCTATTCTTGAGACTTCTCCAAAATAATTGCCTCTTAACATCCCTGACCATTTTCCTAAGGTATACGTTGCAGAAGCAATCATCTGCGTATTCGGCAAACCCTCCTCGTAGGCTCCTATTATAGCACGGTCTATATAAAGATCTTCAAGTTCCTGATCGGTCAATACCGTGTTTAAATCTGGAACGTTAGCACCTTCAAAAGTTCTATCTGATATCAGTCCAGAGAAGTTTAGGTTTAACATTCCTTCACCAATTCTGTCATTATAGTTAGCTACGAATTCGATACCTTTTGTACTGATGTCCCCACCGTTGATTCTAAAACTAGCCAAACCAGAACCAATTAATGGCTCCAAAACAGGGGCGTCTTCAGCGCTGAAGTTACCTGTCTCGAACAAACGGTCCCTAATATCTATTTGAAAAGCATCGATGCTGATTTCCAATTTATTGAAGAGTTTGGCCGTTATCCCGAAAGCCAAATTTGTAGATCTTTCTTCTTGTAACTGTCCGATACCGATAGCTTTTGCTACTTGACTACTGTTTGGATAAAGTGTACCATCAAAAGGAAGAAGGTCTACAAAGAAAGTAAACGTATGGGAATAGTTGAGCTCTTGTAAGGAAGGAGCTCTATAACCGTTACTTACAGAACCTCTAACAGCTAAATCATCTGTTATTTTATAGCGAGTGGCAAATTTTCCGGTAAATACGCCTCCAAAATCAGAATACTGTTCCGTACGAAGTGCCCCGCTAACGAAAAATTTATCGGTAATATCCAATTCTGCATCTAAATAAACACCTGTGACGGACCGAAAGGCGTTGGCTTCGTTTTCCGGTGCAAACCCTCTAAAACATTGGCTGTTTGGGCTATACTGCAATACCGGAAAAGAACTTACGCCGGCATAGGGTAATATCAAAGCATCTCCATTACCATCAACTATGGCGTTGCCATTTAAATCTTCTAAGGGAAAACCATCAGGACCAATAAGTGCTTGATTATCCTCTGTTGCCGTAAAACGACCAGCATCACCTGCCGCATAACTTTCTTCTTGTCCTCTTTCTATGATATAATTTTCTATTCTGAATTCACCGCCAACTGCGATGTTGAGCCCTGATAGTACTTCTGGATAGAACTTGGAAAGGTCAAAGTTAGAAGTATTTTGAGTGAATTTATGTGTACCCAAATCCATTACTGTAGGCGATTCTGACTGTAAGCTTGCATTGATAGTGTTGAATTGACCTATTCTTTGGGTATTAGTACCAAAGGTATTACTGAAATCAAAGTCCCAATCACCCAACTTTCCTTCAATGCCACCTGTAAAACCAATGTTGGTCTGAGTATTAATCATTTGTGGCCTAAATCCATTGGGGTAGAGGTCAAAATTGAAACGATCTGTTTGGGCCGATCTTCGATAAAAACAACCGAAAAGATCACCGGACTTATAGCCAAAATCTCCAAAAGAATAAAAATTGGTTTCAGAACTCTCTGAAAGGGGTAGTTCCAGGCTATAGGAAATAACGCCTAATACAGATGCCGGTAGCCCAGCAAGGGTTGATACATCCCTTGCGGTAAGTCCCCTTGCCGCCAAAAGCCCTGCATCGGTTTGGAGTTCGGATGCAAGTGCGGTATTTCCGGCGGCCTGGGCCGCTAACAATTCGGGGTTGGTAATAATTGGATTGCCCTGGACATCCGTTCTTTCGTTGTTCAAATAAGAGCTTCCATAAGGAGTTGCGCCACTAATGTTCGGACGAATGGCTGCCTCATTTTGGCGATACATTCCAGAAACGTTAAGATACCCACCTTTTTCAAAACTTGTACCATAGTTGATTCCAAGTTGGTGTGTAATACCATCGACTCCATCTGTATCGTTAAGCAATGCCTGATCAGATTCATGCTTTTGGTAAACTACAAGCACCATATATTAGTCATATTAGTTCAGAGGTTGCAGGAGTAATCAATAAAATTTATTTTGTTTCTGGTCAGGCGGCAAAATATCTCACTAAAGAGATAAAAGACTG
>JANQUX010000137.1:3196-8058 GCA_030730545.1 Maribacter sp.
CCCATATTGTGCAGAGGCCCCATCCCTTAAAACTTCTACCCTGTCTATTGCATCAAGAGGAATAAAGTCCATATCTACAGAGTTGGAAGCGCTTCCGGTTGCCGTACCAATTAATTGTGCTCCACTATGGCGTTTCTTTCCGTTAACGAGTACCAAAAGTTGATTCGGAGCCAAACCCCTTAGGGAAGGTGGAGCTACCGATGAGCTAAGGTCGCCACCCTGTGATCGAACGGCCTGGAAAGAGGGTGCAGAAGCCACCAACATTTGTGCAACATCCAACTGGGGCATGTTTATTTGTTGTTGCTTGATACTTTTCACGTCTACTGGAGCTGCGGTCTCTAATTTGGTTCGTGCCTGACCTCTGGTGCCTACTACAATGGTTTCAGTTAATTGTTGAGCAGACTCTACTAGTGTAGCGTTCATTGTGGTTTTACCATTTACCGGCATTTCTAATTTGGCATACCCTATAAAGGAGTATACTAAAGTGGCGTCATTCGCTGCGGTAATGGAATATAGACCATCAAAATCGGTGATTACACCTTTTGTCGTTCCTTTAACCAAAACGTTAACACCGGGCAAAGGACCTTGTGAATCTGATACTTTACCGTTAATTGTAATTTCCTGTGCTTGTGCTACGAATAGTGTACATAGTAACAAGAAGGATAATGTTAGAATTTTCTTCATAATCATGTGAGTTTAGTTGTTGCTCAATGGTGTATCTACCTAATAAGCAATCCTGGGGTTAGCAGGAAAACTACTGGGGGAAATACCTTATGCGTAAAAGAAAAGTTCCGGATACTTTACGAGTCAGAAAATCATGTTATTAGGTGACTAAATGACTTAGACAATATTATAAATTGTTATAGAAAAACAAAAATAGACATAGCCGGTATGAGTCTGTTTATGAAGTTGTTATGCGGTATAAAATAGAATTATCATCAGTTTTAATATAAAAAGCTGTCAATAATTCTATTTTATTAATCTGCATGATATTAAATGTGCCTAAGTGATATTATTGCCTAGAAAGATGCTTTTTATGCTATTTGTAATTTGATTAGCAGAAAATAAACAATACCTCATTTATTGGCTATTTTATTGTCATATTATTACTAAAAATTACATAACTATAAATTAAATTTGTTAAAAATGGTTAAAAGGCTATAATAGTTTAATGAAAATTTAGAATTTATTGAAAAAAGTTATTTAAAACCATTAGCACAGATGAGGAATAAATTAGACCAGGTTGATTTTAGTATTTTAAACATTTTAGCTGAAAATGCACAGACTCCTTATACAGATGTAGCGAAACAATTAATTATTTCGCCGGGTACGGTGCATATGCGAATGCGAAAGATGCGAGAGATGGGTTTAATTACTGGTGCTACTTTAAGTTTAGATTATGCTAAAATGGGTTGGAAAATGACCATTTTTCTAGGAATCTTTTTGAGTGAAATAAGTCTGTTCAAAAAGGTGATGTTGCGTTTAAACGAAATTGAAGAGGTGGTTAAAATACACCACGTAACCGGTAAATACGACATCTTTATAAAAATGCATGCTAGAGATAGTTTTCACTACAAGCAAGTATACCAAGATGAAATTCTGAGTATTTCTGGTATACGTGGTATAGAATCTTTTATTTCAATAGAAGAGAATTTGGAACGCCATATTCAATTCGTAGAAGTAGAAGAAGATTAATTATAATAATTTCATTTCGGTCGGATCCCAGTCTACCGGTTCTTTTCTTGAATAACTTTCATTTGCTAATAGTGCCGCACCTGCAGCTCTTAATCCGAATTTTGGATCTTGTATTACCTTTCCGTTAGTTCTAATACTTGTAAAGAAATTAAAGAAATGATCATAATGAGCTCCTTTATAATCTCGAGGCGCTTCCCAAGTAGTTGTTCCGGTAGCTAAGCTACTTGCTCTAGTATCTAATTTTTAGCAGCATATTCATCTCTTATTTTAGCTTGCATATCTTCTGTAAATGATATCATAGAATATCCGCTAGGTTCCATACCCAATTTAGAGCGATTTACGGTAACCGAATTCTGACCTATTTCCATTTCGCCTTCGGTGCCAATTAATTTAAATCCGCCACCACCGCCACTTCCTGCAATGAAATTGATACGAAATGCAGCATTAAATGGGGCATGCGTTTCCGTTTTTGGGTAATCATAAAGAGTAATAGAAACATCGGGTACATCTCTGCCATCTTTCCAATAACGTAGTCCGCCTGTAGCGAAAGCTCTATTTGGTCCGTCTGAACTTATAACGTAGTTTAAAGAGGAAAATGCATGAACGAATAAATCTCCGGCAACACCGGTACCGTAATCTTGATAGTTTCTCCATCGAAAAAATCGATTGTTATCAAAAGGGACTTTTGGTGCACTCCCCAAAAAGGTGTCAAAATCAACGGTTTTAGAATTGGCATCTGTAGGTATTGGATATTGCCAAGCTCCTTCCGCAGAATAACGATCATTGTACATATCTAACATCACAATATCACCAATAGCGCCATCTTCATAAAGTTCTTTTGCTTTTTCATTACCCAATGATGACATTCCTTGACTTCCTATTTGGCATATTTTACCAGAATCTTTTTGCGCTCTTATGATTTCTTGACCTTCATTGAAATTTTGAACCATAGGTTTTTCGCAATACACATGCTTGCCTGCTTTTAATGCGGCTACGGTTATCGTTTGGTGCCAATGATCTGGTGTGGCTATTAATACGGCATCAATATCTTTTCTATTCAATAAATCACGATAATCTCTTGTTACGAAAATATCTTGTCCCCAAAGCTCTTTTGCACGGTCAAGTCTGCCCGTATACAAATCACATGCCGCTACTATTTTTATACCGTTAACTTGTAAAGCTGCCTGTGTATCATAAATACCTTGAATACCCGTGCCTATAAGGGCTATATTGATTTGGTCATTTACCCCGAATTCTTTATAAGAATAAGCTCTTTGTAGTAATTGAGTTTCGTGTTTTGATGCTGCAAGAAGAAATGGTGTTGTGCTTAAAGCTGCTGAGGTAAGTGAAGCTCTTTTTATAAACGACCTTCTTGAATTATTTTTTGTCATGATGCTAAGCGTTGATATTTGTTGTTGGAGCTATTAAATATACCAAATAATAATGGCCTGGGGTATATGCGAATCAAGCATAATCTTCTAATCTTATTATTCTAAAAGCGTATGCGCTGTGTTTTACAGACATTCACCGGTATAATTGACCAATTGGCAACATTTATGATTTAAATGGCATAAAATTTTTCGAGATCAACGTAGTTTTGCATTCGCTTAAAAAAATAGAATTGTTGAAAGATATTCTTATTGCTGCACTTTGGAGTATCTCCCCACTAGGAGAGGCTAAAGTGGGTATACCCTATGGTCTTCTACAAGGGGGAAATATTTACGTAGTATTTGTGGTTTGTTTTTTAGCCAATGTTATGGTATTCCCTATCATGATGTTTTTCTTAAACACCGTAAATAGGTACTTGTTAAGGTGGCATTTTTACAAAAAGAATGCATTGTTTGTTGCAAGAAGAGCAAAATCAGGTTCTGGAGATCAGATTAAAAAATACGGATTTTACGGACTCATATTTTTCGTAATGTTACCAGTGCCAGGTACTGGTGTTTACGCTGGTAGTATTGCCAGTTACCTTTTTAAGATAGAAAGAAAGAAAGCCTTTTTGGCAAATACCATTGGTATATTTTTATCTTCTTTAATTGTTTGGGCAACTACTTTGTTGACCATGAAGGGTATGGCGTAATAATACAAAACAAATATTTTTATCCATTTATTTTGTGAATAACTATACCCGATAAAAATTTAATTAACACGCTTTGCCTTTTAAATTTGCAGCTTTTTCAAGCTATGGATACTCTAAATATTGGCGATAAATTATATAATGTAGAGCAGAACGGTTTTAACGATTTTGCTAGATATTCTTTCTCTGAAGTTGTTCGACTTACCGAAACTCTTGCGGTTTTAAAAAACGGAGTACGACTTATTAATAGACCTAAACAATCTTACATTATGGAAGATGTTGGCTATTCTGTAAATAGAAATAAGGGGTCGCATTGGCATATTGTTTCTTTGAAAGCAATTAGAAATGCCCAGATAGAAAATGAAAAAATAAGAATTCATGACTGGTTTGAAGAGAAACAATTTACCCTAAAAGAAAAGCAACATATCTATAAGATGTTCAAAGCTCAAGAGGTTCAGTGATTTTATAAAAGGCCATACTTGTTACAAGAAATGAACAGACCGTTTTTTTATTAAAAAACCTTTATTACCTTTACAGTGTTGTGTTGTGTCTCAAAGAGATTTGAGGCAATTGTGTTTATCGAATTTAATCGATAGAACCCAATGAAAGGCTTTCCATTAAGGGAGGCTTTTTTTGTTTTTACCCTATAGCTTATGAATTACGTAATGAACCAACGAGGCAGCTAGTTTTGCAGTTTGGTCATCAATATCATAATTAGGGTTTAATTCAACTACATCAAATCCTACTAATTTTCCAGAATCGATGATTAGTTTTAGACTTTCTAATACAATATCTGGAGAAAAGCCCATGGGCGAAGGGGCACTTACACCTGGTGCAAAAGCGGATGAAAAACCGTCTAAGTCTATTGTAGTATACACATAATCTACATCTTCTAGAAATTGAATGAGCCTTAATTGAACATGTTCAAGGTAGTTCATATTAAAATACTTCTGAAAAAGGTAGTTGACTTGATGCGCCTCGGCAAATTCGAATAAATCCTTTGTATTTGCATCTTTTCGTATGCCTAAAGCCATATATTTAATGACCTGACCTTTTTCACTCATAATCACCAGTTCACCTTCGGCTTTGT
>JANQUX010000138.1 GCA_030730545.1 Maribacter sp.
TCTTGAGACTGCTCGTGTATCAACGAAATCACTCCGCAAGAATCGCCGCTAAACTGGTATTCTCCTTTTGTATAACCTATTTTATTGATGACTTCACGGGCAATGTTCTGAACATCTAAATAGGTATCACTTTTAACTTCTCCTGCTAATACTACTTGACCAGTTGTTACTAATGTCTCACAAGCAACTTTACTTTCTGGATCAAAGGCAAGAAAATTATCTAATAACGCGTCACTGATTTGATCCGCAACTTTGTCCGGATGTCCTTCACTAACAGATTCTGATGTAAATAAATATGGCATAACAATCTTTTTTTTTCAAAGGATTTGAATGAATGCCGAAAAGAAGTGTGATGCGAAACGATATCAACATCAACTGCTTTAGCATTTTTTTCGCTTTATACCCTAAGGCTAAAACAGAGGTTGCAATCAGTCAAATCCCTCCTCACTTTTTTAATTCAGATGCAAAAATAGAAAAAATGTTCTGTTCAATTCTTAATATGATGTTATTTATTGACTCAATTAAATGAATTGATAATTCTCGTAACAGAATTATCAGCAAAATTATAGTTTTCATAATGCACAAGAGAAATGAAGTTATTTTAAAACTGGCATCAAAACGAGCTTTTGGCTCAATCGGATTCAAAAAAAAAGAATGCTGTAATTATTTTTATGCCATACAACAAATATGTTTTTACTTCCTGATGTTATCTTGTATCTTGTACCATCGAAATTTTATGAGATTAACAACACAACCATTAATCAAAATAATTCTATGCACATAGCAGTTGCCGGAAATATCGGTGCAGGAAAAACAACCCTAACTAGATTACTTTCAAAACATTATAAATGGGAAGCTCATTATGAAGATGTAGTAGAGAACCCGTATTTAGATGATTTTTACAATCAGATGGAACGCTGGAGTTTTAACCTTCAGATATACTTTTTAAACAGTAGGTATCGCCAAATTCTTCAGATCAAGGAAAGCGGTAAAGAAATTATACAGGATAGAACCATTTATGAGGATGCGCATATTTTTGCGCCCAACCTTCACGCGATGGGTTTAATGACCAATCGTGATTTTCAGAATTACTCTAGCTTATTCGACCTAATGGAAAGCTTGGTGCAACCGCCAGACCTTCTTATATATTTACGTAGCTCTATACCTAACCTAGTAAAGCAGATTCATAAAAGAGGCCGAGAATATGAAAACTCGATTTCAATTGACTATTTAAGCCGATTGAACGAACGTTACGAGGCTTGGATCCATGGGTATGAAAAAGGGAATTTATTGATCATCGATGTTGATGATTTAGATTTCGTTGATAACCCCGAAGATTTAGGTAGTATACTTAATAAAATTGACGCTCAAATTAACGGTCTATTTTAAGTTCACCTTTCAAAAACCCGAAACCATTGGAAGATTTTGAAAAAAAAGTTACACACTTTCTTCAAGATGGAATTCCTTTTTTATTTATTATCGATTTTGAAAAATCGGTTAAACAGGTTTTTACATACGAAGAAGCTGCCAAAGAAAACATCTTCTTTTCTATTAAAGGGAGTGGCAATGATGAGCATCTTGCCAAAACTAATCTTGAAGGTGTCGATTTTGATTTAAAACCAACATTGGTTTCTAAAGAAATTTACGAGAAAGCCTTTAACACAGTTAAACAAGAACTAAATAATGGTAATAGCTTTTTGCTAAATCTTACTTTCCCTACAGCGGTTAACACAGCGGTAGGTTTAAATGAGATTTATCAAAAAGCCCATGCGCCTTACAAGCTTTTATACAAAGACAAATTCGTTGTTTTTTCGCCCGAATGCTATTTAAAAGTCAAGGATGGGAATATTTTCTCATACCCTATGAAAGGCACGATCAATAGCGACATACCGAATGCACAAGAATTATTGCTTGCGAATAAAAAGGAGCTCTACGAGCATAATACCATCGTTGACCTTATACGCAACGACCTTTCTATGATCGCTAAAAAAGTAAGGGTCAATAAATTTAGGTTCGTAGATACCATTAAAAAAGGTAATCAAGAATTACTACAGACCAGTACCGAAATACAAGGAGAACTACCTAAGAACTGGAAAGACAACTTCGCTTCTTTATTATTAAAAACATTACCGGCAGGATCTATTAGTGGGGCACCAAAAAAGAAAACTTTAGAAATTATTTCTACCGCGGAAATTGAACCACGTGGTTTCTATACGGGAATCTTTGGCGTATTTGACGGACACCAAATTGATAGCGCGGTAAGCATACGGTTTATTGAAAAAATTAATGACACCCTTTTTTACAAAAGTGGCGGTGGCATTACTCACTTGAGCGAGATGGATGAGGAATACCAAGAACTTTTAGAAAAAATATATGTACCCATTATTTGAATCTGTTTGCATTGAAAATAGCCAAATTAAGAATGAAGAATTTCATGAAGCTAGATTCAATAGGTCTTATATTCAACACTTTAAATCCCTACCAACCTACTCGTTGTTCGATGGCATACACCTTACTAATTTAGACAACTCCTTAAAATATAAGTTGCGCATTGGTTACAAACAACATGGTACTCGATTCTCTATTTCTGAATATAAAAATAGCATAGCTACCTCATTAAAGTTGGTAAGCGACGACTCTATTTCTTACGCCTTAAAAAATAACAACCGCAAAAAATTAAACGAACTTTTTCTACAAAGAGGCAAAGCCGATGATGTTTTGATTATTAAAAACGGACTAATTACAGACGCGTCTTACTCAAATATACTCTTCTTTGACGGTAAACAAATAGTAACGCCTTCTACCCCACTACTTGAAGGCACTTGCAGAGCCAGACTTTTAGCTGAAAATAGTATTGTAGAGAAGTCAATTTCAGTAGCTGACCTTCAAAATTTTGAAAGCTTTCAATTGGTAAATGCCCTCAATGATTTTGATGAAAGCAGGTGGATTCCAATTAAAAACATTAAAAAGGACTAAGGCTTAGATGAATCCGTTTTTCTTGGCGTGGTCTATAGCTTCTGATGTTTTATTGACCATTAGGAAGGGAATATCTTTAAAATCTATAAATAGATTTTCTATTCTCTTCATTCGTTTGGAGTGATTTACACTTCGTAAATAAATAGCTTTTATTCTACCAGGAAAAAGAGTAGAAATTTCTTGATAAATATCGCCATCCTTTTCACCACTATCACCGATTAATATGAATTTTAAATCTGGATAGGATTTTAATAAATTCGATATCTCTTTCTGTTTCTGCGGCTTTTCATCACTCTTCTTCCTCATTTTAAAGCTCGCCATGCTGCGCAATAGAATTGGACCTTTAGGGAAATTATTCGTTTTTAAGAAGAGCTCAAGATATCTGTATAAATTCCACGGACTATGACTTACGTAAAATATTGGGTTTGCTTCATTACCCGTTTTCCCTTGGTGTAGTTTTGTGTAAAAATCTGAAGTCCCTTCTAACTGTAGTCGCTTGGTCGCTCGTTTGAACATGGTATTCAAAATCACTTTCCACTTAAGTGAGGATACTACACCAGTATGCAAAATAGTATCATCAATATCACTGATAACCCCAAACTTGGCATTTTCGTTAGGGATCAACATCTCCCCCGGAAAACGATTCTGCAAAATTATCTCTCGTTTTAAATTGGCATTGGTAAATGATATCTCGAACGTAACCCAACCTTCTTCATTTGCCAATTTTTGGAGTCCCGCTATATTCTCATCTATTAGGTAATATCCGTCTTCGTCTGTAGTACCGTTAACCGTGTCTCCATTGGAGAAAGTTATTTTTAAAGGAGCATTTTTAATCTCATCAGTTTCAAAACGCTTCCAAGCATTCTTCATCAGATTGAAAATGCCCTTCTGATCTAAATCGATATTTTCATCTTCAATAGCCCTACCCCTTACATACAGGCGACTAGTGCTACCGTATGACTGAAAGTTGATGATTTGAAGTTTATCTTTCTTAAAAATACCCATGGGCATAAAATTACGGTCTTTCAGCAACCTTTAAAATTTTTATTTGAATAATTATTGATTTTATCATTCTAAAAATATCTTTTACTAATGTAGATAAAAATAAAAGTAGTTTCACTCACCCAAAAGCAGCGTTAACTCATTACCCGTTTCACAGCCTTTAGGTTTGCCATAGTTTTAAACAAGTAAATAAATAATAACCCTACTTGTTTATGCAAGTCTAAAATTTAAACATTATGAGACCAAAAAAAAATCCAAAGAATGACCTGAACAAAAAGAGCGGAATGTTCTTTGTAGTCGGACTATTATTAGTATTAGGTATGGTATACACCGCCTTAGAATGGAAATCGTTTGAACCAGAAATTGATTACACAGGTATGCTAAATGTTCCTGAAAACGGGATAGAAGAAGATGCACCAATTGTTCAATTTCAAGTAACACCGCCACCAAAACCACCAGTTTTACCAACTGAGATAGAAATTATCGCCGATGATGACCCAACTGACGAAACTGAAGTTATCGCTATTGAGGTAAATACGGAAACCGAGGTTGTAGACGCATCAGATTTTGAGGTTGTAGAAGTAGAGGAAGAGGTGAAAGTTATTTGGTCAACCATTGAAGAAGTTCCTGTATTCCCTGGTTGTGAGAACGAGAAAGATAAAAGAACTTGTTTTAATGACATGATGCAAAAGCATATTATTAAAAACTTTCGTTATCCAGAACTAGCACAAGAAATGAACATTCAAGGTAGAGTGAATACTACGTTCATGATAAATAGTGACGGCACTATTGGCACCATTCAGAAAAGAGGTCCGCACGATGTACTAGAAAAAGAAGCAGTAAGAATTTTGTCTAAACTGCCAAAAATGACTCCTGGCAAACAAAGAGGTTCTGCTGTAAAAGTCTCTTTTGCAATTCCAATCACATTCAAACTACAATAGTTATAAAACAAAAAACCCTCAGCAATGCTGAGGGTTTTTTATATTCTAAATGTGAAATTACTGTTTATTAATCTCCACTTTTTCTATAGTAATTTCTGTAGCGGTTCCTTTCTTGGCAATTGTTACATTTTCGAATGCTTGCAATTGTGCTTCCACCTCGGCTTTGGTACCATTATAAACTACTTCTTCTGTAATAGATTCACCATTTACAGTAGTAGAATAGGTAACAATAGCTTCCGCCAAGTCTGCACTTTCTACATTCATTTCTATAGTAACCTCTTTGGTGTCATTTAATAATGCAACACCTTCTTCTGCATGACCACCTAATATTGGTGCAATTACCAAACCGATCAAGCAAGTCAATTTAATTAAGATGTTCATTGAAGGACCTGAAGTATCTTTAAAAGGATCACCAACAGTATCACCAGTAACAGCTGCCTTATGAGCTTCTGAACCTTTGTAAGTCATTTCACCATTAATTTCAACCCCTGCTTCAAATGATTTCTTGGCATTATCCCAAGCGCCACCAGCATTGTTCTGGAAAATTGCCCATAACACTCCAGACACAGTAACACCAGCCATATAACCACCTAACATTTCTGCAATCGCCAATTTGTTCATTCCGAATAACATTGGAACGAATGCGATTACCAAAGGAAAACCGATAGTCAATAAACCTGGCAACATCATTTCTTTTAAAGAAGCTTGCGTAGAGATAGCTACACATTTATCATATTCTGGCTTTCCAGTACCTTCCATAATACCAGGAATTTCTTTAAACTGACGTCTAACTTCCTGTACCATTTCCATCGCCGCTTTACCTACAGCATTCATTGCCAATGCAGAGAATACCACTGGCACCATACCACCAACAAATAACATTGCCAATACTGGAGCTTTAAAAATGTTAATACCATCAATACCCGTGAAAGTTACATAGGCGGCAAATAATGCCAAAGAGGTTAATGCTGCTGAAGCAATAGCAAAACCTTTACCTGTAGCTGCGGTTGTGTTACCCACTGAATCTAATATATCTGTTCTTTCTCTTACGATAGGTTCTTGCTCACTCATTTCAGCAATACCACCTGCGTTATCAGAAATTGGTCCGAAGGCATCAATCGCCAATTGCATAGCTGTAGTAGCCATCATTGCAGATGCAGCTAAAGCCACACCATAAAATCCTGCAAATGCATAAGATGCCCAAATAGCACCTGCGAACAATAAAACCGATGGGAATGTAGAAATCATTCCCGTAGCTAAACCTGCTATAATATTTGTACCTGCACCTGTCGAAGATTGCTGTACAATTTTTAATATTGGAGGTTTCCCTAATCCCGTATAATATTCAGTTACCGAAGAAATAACCGCACCTACTACTAAACCTACCAAAGTAGCATAGAATACACGCATTGCAGATATTTCTATAAGTCCTTCGCCGAAGAATTCCATTTTCATGGTTTCTGGTAACATCCACGTAACTAATCCAAAACATGAGATTGCAACCAAAACTATTGAAGTCCAGTTACCAATATTTAAAGCTCCCATAACCTCAGCTTCTTTAGCATCGTTGCTTTTTATTTTTACCAACATGGTACCGATGATAGATATAATTATACCTGCACCTGCAATTGCCATTGGCAATAATATAGGGCCGATACCACCAAAGGCATCAGAAATACTGCCACCCATATCTTTTATTACATAGTTACCCAAAACCATTGCTGCCAAAACTGTTGCTACATACGAGCCAAACAAATCCGCTCCCATACCTGCAACGTCACCTACGTTATCACCAACGTTATCAGCAATTGTAGCCGGATTCCGAGGATCATCTTCTGGTATACCTGCTTCTACTTTACCTACTAAATCTGCACCTACATCTGCTGCTTTTGTATAAATACCACCACCTACACGTGCAAACAATGCAATAGACTCAGCACCTAAAGAGAAACCTGCAAGGGTTTCTAAAACTATTGTCATATCCATAGTCGATGTCCAGACACCGCCCATAAAGAATTGAAAGAATGCTATAAAGAATATCGTAAGACCTAATACCGCCAAACCAGCAACACCAAGTCCCATTACGGTACCGCCGCCAAAAGAGATTTTTAATGCATTAGGCAAACTTGTTCGTGCTGCCTGTGTAGTCCTTACATTGGTTTTAGTAGCGATTTTCATACCTATATTACCTGCGTAAGCAGAAAATATAGCTCCAAAAATAAATGCCATTACAATTAGCCAATGTGTCGTTGGCACCACAAAAGAAACGATGGTAAGCAAAATACTTACTATTACCACGAATATGGCCAAAAGCTTATATTCTGCACTTAAAAAGGCAAGGGCGCCTTCATAAATGTAATCTGATATTTCTTTCATTTTTCCATCTCCGGCGTGTTGCTTTAATACCCAAGATCTTTTAATGCCCATATAAATTAGGCCTAGTACTGCCATAAGAATTGGCATGTAAATCATCAATGACTCCATTTAATCTGTTGTTAGTTAGTTATTCTATTAGTTCGACTAATGTAGTAAATTAGAATAGAATAAAAAAAGCCACTTTTTATTAAAAAAAGTGGCTTAAATAAAGTATAATATTATCTATATGACAAAAGTGCGCTTAGCTTTGTGCTCACTCTCATCATATCGCTTTACACATTCGTGGTAAATTTCTATTGCTTTAGCAGCATCACTCCAACCACCTGTATCAACTTTCTTCTCTTCTAAATCTTTATATACTTGAAAGAAATGTTCGATTTCTTTTAATCTATGCGGATTCAAATCACTTATATCATTGTTATTGCTCCAAATTGGATCTGAAACTGGAACACAGATAATTTTCTCATCTGGACCTTTCTCATCCGTCATGTGGAAAACACCTATAGGCTTCACTTCCATTACCGTCATAGGGTATGTCGGCTCTGTACCCATAACTAAAACATCTAATGGATCTTTATCCAACGCTAAAGTTTCAGGTATGAATCCGTAATCACCAGGGTACATCATTGAAGAAAATAACATACGGTCAAAACGAATTTTATGTAGATCAAAATCGTATTCGTACTTGTTTCTGCTTCCTTTCGGAATTTCTATTAAAACATCAAA
>JANQUX010000139.1:0-3224 GCA_030730545.1 Maribacter sp.
ATAAAAACGGAAACGAAGAAATTATTATAAGTGAATTCGGTAACCTAAAAGGTAAGCTTACTCTGCTTGTAAAAGATAAGTACGGATTCTATAAAAACACAACATTACTTCATGTACCCGGCACCATAAGAGTAATTGCAAAGGATATGAATGCAGATGGCCAAGAAGATTTAGTAGTCATGGCAGCGCAGGGCGATGAAGCGATGTACATTTTATACCAAAAAGAAAATTTGACTTTTGATACGGAAAAAGTCATTCGTTTTAGTCCCGTTTATGGCTCCAGTTGGTTTGAACTTGTGGACTATAATGGAGATGGTTTCGACGATATCATTACAGTCAACGGTGATAATGCCGATATATCAATATTTCATAAACCTTACCACGGTATGCGAATTCACATAAATGACGGAAAGAATAATTTTACCGAAACATTTTTCTACCCTTTAAACGGCGCTACCAGGGTTATTGCCAATGATTTTGATGAAGACGGCGATATCGATATTGCACTGTTGGCGACTTTTCCTGATTATGAAAAGCACCCAGATTATAATTTTGTTTATTTAAAGAACGAGGATAGTGAAAATTATTCTTTTAAATCTGAGCATTTTGCAGATATTAATATGGGTAGATGGTTTTTGATGGATGCCGCCGATATTGACGGTGATGGCGATAAAGATATGGTGCTTAGTGCTTTAAATTATTCTTTTACCGAGGTGCCTAAAGACATCAAAAAAGCTTGGGACGAAAGTTATACCGACCTTTTAATTTTAGAAAATAAACTACATTAGTAGTTATGATAAAAAGGTTGTCCATTTTTTTTCTGCTATTAATAGCTTTTGGCTGTTCAGATAAATCTTTGGATAAAAAATATAAGTGGGTTCCTTTACAAGTAACTGCAACTGCATATAATTCGGTTCCCAACCAAACATCATACGAGCATCCTGCAATTACTGCCTGGGGAGATTCTATTAAACCGGGTCAAAAATGGATAGCGGTATCTAGAGACCTATTAAAAAAAGGACTTGCATATAACACCTTAGTGAAAATCGACACCTTTGAAGGTATCTATATCGTTAAAGATAAAATGCATTCGCGTTGGCGCAACCGAATTGATATTTATATGGGTGAGAATATTAACCAAGCGAAAGAATGGGGAAGAAAAAAAATCACCATTTCATATGCCGTTGAAAAAGATAGTTTACAAATTGTTGAATGATGAAAAAACATATACTTTATTTTATTCTGGGTCTGGTCTTAGTATCGTGTTCTTCTACCAAAACAATTGTAGAACACCCAATTACCTTTAATGAAGAACGAAAAATACTGACATTAGAATATTTGCAGAATAGATACGGATTAGAGCAAGATTCCCCTAAAATTGAGCCTAAAATGATTGTTTTACATTGGACGGTCATTCCGACTTTCCAAAAATCATTTGAAGCTTTTGATCCGGTTACGTTACCCAATTGGCGACCAGATATTAAAAATGTAAGTGGCTTAAATGTATCTTCTCAATTTATGGTCGATAGAGATGGTACTATTTATCAACTATTACCAGAAACAACTATGGCGCGCCATGTCATTGGTTTAAATCATTGCGCAATAGGAGTGGAGAATGTTGGCGGCACCGAAGAACTACCGTTAACAAAAGCGCAATTGAAATCTAATATTTGGTTGGTGAAGTTTTTGAAAGATAAATATGATATCGACTACATAATCGGACATTACGAATACACTCTTTTTGAAAATCACCCTTTATGGTTAGAGGCCGATGAGGGCTATAGAACTGTAAAAACAGATCCAGGACCTGAATTTATGGAGAATGTGAGAAAGGCAGTGAAAAATTTAAATTTTAAAGAATTACCCAACAAACAATAGAAAACTATCTAAAGAACAACAGTAAATGAAAAACATATTTCTATCTATATTAAGCTTATGCTCGCTTTCGGTATTAGGGCAATCAGATAATATAACCACCCAATTATATGATACCTACGAAAATTATAAAGAAAGTTCTATTGGCAAACGACGTATTAAAAGAACCGATATTCAACCTCTTATCGATAAACTTTCTTCTAACAGCAAGTTTAAAGTACATACTGTTGGTAAATCTATTGGTGGTAAAGATCTAAGTCTTATTAGTATTGGAACAGGAGAAACCAATGTATTCCTCTGGTCTCAAATGCATGGCGATGAACCCACGGCTACACAAGCTATTTTTGATATTCTTAATTTCTTTGACAGCGCTGATTTTGAAAAGGAGAAAGAGGCTATTCTTGCTAACTTAACTGTTCACTTTTTACCAATGCTGAATCCTGATGGTGCAGAGCTTTATCAACGTAGAAATCTGTTAGGTATAGATATTAATAGAGATGCGTTGCGTTTACAGTCTCCCGAATCTCAGACTTTAAAACGAGTGCGCGATAGTCTTGATGCCGATTTCGGATTCAATCTTCATGATCAAAGCACCTATTATAATGCAGAACGTACCGAAAAGCCTGCTACTATATCTTATTTGGCTCCGGCTTATAATTATGAAAAAGATATCAATGAAACCCGCGGTAATGCGATGAAAATCATCGTTTTCATGAATAATATTCTACAGAAATACGCTCCTGGGCAAGTAGGTAGATATAATGATGATTTTGAACCAAGAGCTTTCGGGGATAATATTCAAAAATGGGGGACAAGCACTATTTTAATTGAATCTGGTGGATTTGCCGAAGATGTAGAAAAGCAAGAAATTAGGAAACTAAATTATACTTCTATCTTATCTGCAATTTATACTATTGCTCAAAAATCTTATGAGGCTATCGGAATTGAAGAATACGAGAAAATTCCGCAGAACGATAGAAAACTGTTCGATTTGAAAATTGTCAATGCGAGCTATGAACTTATGGGTAATACCTATTCAATTGATCTAGGTATTCACCAAGTAGAAGTTGATTACCCAGATCACAACTCTTTTTGGTATAGTAGTAGAATTTTAGATCAAGGAGATTTGTCTACCTATTACGGTTATGAAACATTAGACGCTACTGGGTACACGATAAAGCAAGCAAAGGTTTATCCGAAGAACTTAACGAATTTTGATGAAGTAAAAGCGTTGAATTTTAAAGATGTTTTGAAAAAAGGGTATGGTTATGTACGTGTATCATCTATTCCTTTAAAGAATATTAATTCACCTTTTCCGGTTCATATATTAAGTCCAAAATTTATAATTC
>JANQUX010000139.1:3234-8004 GCA_030730545.1 Maribacter sp.
ACCCGACTTTCTTCTTAGAAAAAGACGGTGTTACTGAATATGCAGTGATTAACGGATTTTTAGTTGATTTAAAAAAACAAGATATACATGTACCAAACGGAATGATCTTTAGATAACAAGTTTAGATTTTAAGCATAAAAAAAGGGAAGCAATAGCTTCCCTTTTTAATAGTATTTAATCTTAAAGTTTATAAGCTATCTTCTGCATCTAAAAGTGCAAAGAACTTATCTAAGTTAGGTAAAATGATGATTTTAGTTCTTCTATTCATCGCCATGTTTTCTTTAGTATCATTTTCTACTAAAGGCAAGTAGCTACTTCTACCAGAAGCGATAAGTTGAGAAGGATCAACATCATATTCTTTCTGTAATTTACGAACGATTGAAGTTGCACGTTTTACACTTAAATCCCAGTTATCGGTTACCATCGGAGTATTGATTGTTCTTGAGTCAGTATGACCTTCAACCATAACTTCCATACTTGGCTCTGACTTAATTACATCTGCCAATTTTTTAAGAATTTTATCAGCTTTGTTACTTACATTATAACTTGCTGTGTTGAATAATAACTCATCAGAGATATTGATCATTACTACAGTCTTGTCAATGCTAACATCGATATCTTCACCTTCATCAGAAATTGATTGTTTCAATTTATAAGAAACTGCCAAGTTCATAGAATCTTGTAATGTTTTTGCACCTGCTAATTTTGCTGGATCTACATTTTTCAATGTATTTCTCATCTTAGCTTTTGTATTATTGCTCATAACCGCAACGTCATCAACACTTGTGAACTGACTATCGTTCATTTCTTTCAATGAGTTGATTTTTGAATTGTACTCTTCAACACGAGCTTCAATTTTTGTCATTTGAGCTTGTAGCTCTTCTTTCTCAACTTGAGTCTTTTGTAGACTACTTTGTGTTTGAGATAAGTTATCTTCTAAAGCAACATATTTCTTTTTAGAAACACATGAAGTTAAAAGTGCTATCGATAAAATAGTAACTAAGGATACTCTTTTCATTTTATTCTCTTTTAATTAATATTAGTGTAATCGGTTTTATATACGGCACAAATCGATAAACGGATGTTTAAAACTTTTAGCAAATACACTTGGCGCTGAAACTATATCGCTCAACAAAATGATTATCAAGAGGTTGTTGTTTTCACTATAGGGCAAAAAAAAAGAAGCATTTTCATGCTTCTTTCTATATTTTCATCGGTAATTACCTATTCGCAACCACCTGTAAATCCGTTTGCACTAAACTTGGTCTGTACTGCACCTTGTCTAGAACCTGTGTTGATTTCAATCGCTAAATTGTTTTCGCCACTACCATCTCTTTTAGGACTACAGTATTCGAATAAGTAAAAGCTGTTCGCTCTTTCAGAAACCTTTTCAGAGATATCTCTAAATGTTCTTTCTAGTTCATCTTTATTCTGTGCGAATACACTTGCCGTCTTACCAATAGCAGATAATACTTCGGTATCTATTTCTGCACCTAAACCAATACTAAAGAATGATATGTTAGCGTTCGCCTCATTAACTTTTTTCAAAGCAGCGTCTTCTGTAAATCTAGAAGCTTGATCGGTACCATCGGTAAATATAACTACAGATGCCGCCCCAATTTTACCACCAGCGGTAGAAACCTTAACTAAGTCTGAAGCAATGTCGGTAGATTTTATAACCGCACCATATAAATCTGTCGATGGGTCATTACTAATATCATTGGTAATACCATCAACAGCATCTTTAAGCTCTGCTCTTGAAGTTGTCAATGCATTTAATAAATGTAACTCGTCTTCTCCATCAAACCAGTAAATAGCCATTTTTACAGACTCTTGTGGGGTAGATGGCATAACTGCATCGATAAAACTTGTTGATGCTAACTTCAACTCATCTAAGCTACTGCTTAATACACTATTACTTAAATCTAATACCAATAAGGTATTGTTAGAAAATATCTGCGAGTTCGGAGAAATACGTGCCGAAGATTCTGACGTAGATATTGTATTAAAACAATCGTCGTTTCTGCCTTGCTCGTAAATTGTGAATTGATTTGCTGTTAAACCCGGAACCGGATTACCGCCTGTATCAGATACTCTAAAGAAAATAGATACTTTACCTGGTAGGGTGGTATATTGTTCTTGAATAGATAAAACTAATTCTCCTTCTTCAAGTCCTAGACAATCATCAACTTCAGTTCCTTTTCCTAAGCCGTCGCCTGTAATCAAATCTAAGTTTACATCATCATCTGCATTGCCACAAGAAACAAGTAGTGTTAAGATAAATAACACACTAAAGGACTTCAAAAAATTTTTCATATTAATTAATTATAGGTTCAACTAGCAGAACGGACAAAGTTTATTTAAATTATGGGGAATAATAAAATAAATGTTAAAGATTGTTAAAGCGGAAGCTGTTCCTTATCTAAAGTTCTCAAAAGTCCTATATTTCCTTAGGTTTAAGACAAATACACTTTAGAAATATTAGCCTTAATTTTACTACATTAGAAGGTGTAAAAACTAGTATCAATGACCCATGAATTCAAGAAGATTATAAAAGAATATAGCATTGCTACTTCTGCAAACCTAAAATGCGTTTTGGCAACTGTTGTCGATTTAGATGGGTCTTCGTATCGCAAGCCTGGTGTGCGTATGCTTATTCGTGAAGATGATATAATGATCGGAGCGGTCAGTGGTGGCTGTGTTGAGAAAGAAGTATTGTTTCAGGCACAATCTGTTTTTGAAAATCAAACTGCAAAACTGATGACCTATGATGGTCGATTTAGATTAGGCTGTGAAGGTATATTATACATTATGCTAGAATCTTTTTCACCAAGCGATGCGCTGATAGAAGTTTTTAACTCTGTCATTGAAAATCGTGAATCTTTTGAGGTTCGTATCTCATATAAAAAGGAATATGGTATTATGGACGGATATGGTAGCTTTATAAAGCTTAACTCTAGATCCTATTCTTTTAATAATAACACCAAAGAACAGTCAAAAGCTTTAATCTTTACCCAATTAATGCAACCGTGTCAACGCCTATTATTAATAGGAGGAGAGCATGATGCTGTTCAATTAGCACATTTCGGATTGAGTATGGGTTGGGAAGTGAATGTTGCCGTAACTCCGAAAGAGAATAAATCAATTTCAGATTTTCCTGGTATAGATGCTTTACTGGAGTATGAACCCGAAGATTTTCCTGTTGAAACAATAGATAAGAATACAGCCATTCTTTTAATGACGCATAGCTATGTTAAAGATTTGAAGTATTTAATGATGCTTAAAAATAGTAGTCCGACCTATTTGGGAGTCTTAGGACCTATAAAACGCAGAGAGAAATTACTATCTGAATTGGTAGAGCATGATATAGATATTGATTTAGATTTTATAGAAGGTATTCACGGACCAGCAGGATTGAATATCGGAGCTGAAACTCCCCAAGAAATAGCAATTTCTATATTGGCTGAAATTTTGACCGTCATTCGTAAAATGAAACCCGTAATGTTTAAAGACAGATTGAAACCGATTCATAATTGAAAACAGATTTAGATATAGCAGTACTAATAATGGCAGCTGGCGCCTCTAAAAGAATGGATGGCATCAAGCAATTAATGCCTTGGAAAGATTCTAATTTCTTATTAGAAACTATTAAAACTGTTCAAAATACCAATGCAAATTCATTGCATGTTGTCTTAGGCTCAAACGTTGAATTTATTACTAATCATTGTAATTTAAAAGAAAAAAATATAGATGTCATCGTTAATTCAAATTGGGAAAACGGATTGGGTGATAGTATTGCACACGGAGTTAAAGTGTTACTTAAACAAAGACCTAACTTAGACGGAATCTTAATTTGCCTTGCTGACCAACCTTTATTGAGTTTTAAATACTTAAATTCCTTAATGGTAGAGTACGTAAAACATCCTTCAAATATCATAGCAACAAACTATGGTAAAAAGGTAGGTGTACCCGCATTGTTTCCTAAATTGCTGTTTGAAGAGTTATGTGCGTTAAAAGGAGATTTCGGCGCTAAAGAAATTTTGAACAATAAGAACAATGCTATTATTCCATTAGACGCGGCAGATCAAATTGTTGATGTAGACACCAATTTAGAATACCAGAATCTAATAAACCTTACCAATAACACGCTTAATACATAATATGATCAAATTAAAATATACATTCATTGTCCTTCTAACTACTTTAATATCCTCTTCATTATTAGCCCAAGAAATGGGCTTTGAAGAGTATAATCCGACATCTACTTTGGTGGTACCGGGTAATGAAATCACCAAAGCAAAATTCCCTTTTATAGACGTGCATAGTCATCAAAACGACATGTCTGTCGAGGCACTTAAAGGTTTAGTAGGTCATATGGATGCTATGAACGAAGCAATTATGGTGAATTTAAGTGGACGCTCAGGAGAAAGTTTAAAAGAGAACATCGATAATATAAACAATAGTTACCCGAACCGGTTTGTAGTTTTTGCCAATGTAGATTTTGAAGGAGCAAAAGATATGGAATGGGGAGAAAAAGCTGCTGCGCAATTAGAACAAGACATAAATAACGGAGCTAAAGGTTTGAAGATTTTTAAAAGTTTAGGCTTGCGTAATAAAGATGCTAATGGTAATCGTTTGGCGATAGATGACCCTCGACTGGATCCTATTTGGGCTAAATGTGCCGAAATGGGCGTACCCGTATTGATTCATGCTGCAGATCCAGAATCTTTCTGGGATGATATGGATGCCGATAACGAACGTTGGTTAGAA
>JANQUX010000140.1 GCA_030730545.1 Maribacter sp.
GTATTGCAAAGGCAAAGGCAGAAGGTTTTAATGTAGTTATTATAGATACCGCTGGTCGTTTAGCTGTAGATGAGAAAATGATGGCAGAGATATCTGACATTCATAAAGCGATACAACCGCAAGAAACATTGTTCGTTGTAGATTCTATGACGGGTCAAGATGCTGTGAATACGGCAAAAGCCTTTAACGATATCTTAAATTTTGACGGTGTTATCTTAACCAAATTAGATGGTGATACCCGTGGTGGTGCCGCTATATCTATTAAGTCGGTTGTTGATAAGCCAATTAAATTTATAGGTACTGGTGAAAAGATGGAAGCTATCGATATCTTCTATCCATCACGTATGGCAGATCGTATCTTGGGTATGGGTGATGTTATTTCACTTGTAGAAAGAGCGCAAGAACAGTTTGATGAAGAGGAAGCTAGAAAGATTCAAAAGAAGATTGCCAAGAATAAATTCGGATTCGATGATTTCCTGAGCCAAATTCAGCAAATCAAGAAGATGGGTAATATGAAAGACCTTATGGGGATGATTCCTGGTGCAGGAAAAGCCTTGAAAGGTTTAGATATTGATGATGATGCGTTTAAGCATATTGAGGCCATTATATATTCTATGACCCCAGATGAGCGTTCTACGCCATCTAAATTAAATGCGAGTAGAAAAAAACGTATTGCAAAAGGTGCAGGTAGAGAAGTTCAAGAAATCAACCAGCTTTTGAAGCAGTTCGATCAAATGAGCAAGATGATGAAAATGATGCAAGGCGGTGGCGGTAAGAAGATGATGCAGATGATGGGCGCCATGAAAGGGATGAAATAACAACCGAACAATAGAACTTAAAAAGAAGCGGACATGGAAATATTGGATGGTAAAAAAGTATCCAACGAAATAAAAGAAGAAATCAAGGCTGAGGTTGCCAAGATGCGAGAACGTGGTGAGAAAGTACCACATTTGGCAGCAATTATTGTTGGTAATGACGGTGCAAGTTTAACTTACGTTGGTAGCAAAGTACGTTCTTGCGAGCGTATCGGTTTTGAGTCTACCTTAATTCAAATGCCGAGTACTACCTCTGAACAAGAGTTATTGAACAAGATTAAAGAATTGAACGTTGATGATAATATCGACGGTTTTATTGTTCAATTGCCGTTGCCAGAGCAAATAGATACCCAAAAGGTTATTATGGCCGTTGATCCAGATAAGGATGTTGACGGATTCCACCCTACTAACTTCGGTAAAATGGCGTTAGATATGAGTACGTTTATTCCTGCTACTCCGTTCGGTATTCTTGAATTATTAGAACGCTACAAGGTAGATACAAAAGGTAAACATACGGTGGTAATTGGTCGTAGTCATATTGTGGGTAGACCAATGAGTATTTTAATGGGTAGAAAAGGATGGCCAGGTAACTCTACCGTTACGCTTACCCATAGTCATACAAAAAACATTACACAGATTATCTCACAGGCAGATATTGTTATCTCTGCATTGGGTGTACCAAAATTCTTGAAAGCAGAAATGGTGAAAGATGATGCTGTAGTAATCGATGTGGGTATTACGAGAGTACCAGACGACA
>JANQUX010000141.1 GCA_030730545.1 Maribacter sp.
TCTGCAATGATAATATCTTCACCTTTCTCTACTAATACATTTTCGCCGATAATGGCAATATCAACCACTCCGTCTCTTAGATATTGAGGGATATCTCCGTTTCTTAAATAAAACACTTCAATAGGAAAATTTCTTGAAGAAGCCTTTAACTGGTCTTTGCCATTATCAATGGAAATTCCGCAGTCTTTTAAAATTTGTAGGGATTCCTCATTAAGTCTTCCCGATTTCTGAATAGCAATTCTAATTTTAGTCATTTTCTTTTTTTAATGCTTGGCAACCAAAAGAGATTTAAATACAAAACCCGTTTGATTGCTCAAACGGGTTTTTAAATATGTTGTACTACTACAATACATTCCTACCTCGCCTGAGCGTGAATATGGAAATGATGATGTGTAGTTCTGTTTTTCATAATACTGTAAAAGTAAAAGGTATTTTCCATTTCACAAAACAAAAGTTTAAAATGAAACAAAAATAATTAACAACGTGTATTAGTTATTCCCTAAAATTAAAGGAAGACCATCGCTACCACCAACTACAATTACTTTTGAATTTGGTGATTCTGCTAATTTTAATGTAGCATCGATACCCTTATCTTTCAAAATTTGGTCATTCAATGAAGCACTCAAAATACGGTTAGCATCTGCCTTACCTTGTGCTTCGATAGTTACTTTTTCAGCTTCCTTCTTAGCAGTAACCAGTCTAAATTCATATTCTAAGGACTCCTGTTCTTGCTTTAACTTTCTCTCGATAGCATCTTTAATAGTAGGTGGTAAGGTAACATCTCTAACCAAGATTTCATTCAATTGAATATACTGACCTGAAACTATTTTTTGAGTCTCATCAAATATTTCTTGCTGAATTGCATCTCTTTTACTTGAATACAATTGCTCTGGCGTATAACGACCAACTACTGAACGTGCAGCAGAGCGTATGGTTGGTAAAAGAACTCTAGAAATATAGTCTTCACCTTTTTCTTGATGTAATTTTCCTAAATCATTTCTAATTGGCTCGAACCAAGCAGATGCTTCTAATTTTATATCAAGACCATTACTAGAAAGTACATTCATTTTTTCAAGTACTTCTTGTTGACGTACTTCATAAATAGTAACCCTATTCCAAGGTGCTACTAAATGAAAACCTTCACCCATTGGTGGCTCATCGGTAACTACACCTCCACTAAAAGTTTTGTACAAAACACCTGCTTGACCAGAGTCTATTGTAACTGTTGATTTTGAAATTGCAATAATTACTACAATAAAAATAAATATTGCGGGTAACGCAATCTTAGGTAACTTATCCATTAATGTCTATTTAAATTAATCCGTTATATTTTCTGATAAACCATTCTGCTGCAAAGGCAAAAACTATAATTGCCAAAAGCATTCTGAAATCAATCAAAGATACGATATTTTCAGTGCTTTTCTCGGTAGGCACGTAAGCATCATTTTCTTTCAAATCTGCTAGTAATTCTTCTATTTGGGAAGTGTAAAACAATTTCCCGCCGGAGTTTACAGCTAACTTTTCTAACTTTTCATTATCGCTTGACACAAACTGATTCTCCATATCAAACTCAGAAATTACAAATTTTCCAGTCTCAGTTTTTGACTCATTTTCTACAGAAACAATAAATTCATATTCCCCAGCAACTAAATTTGAGAGGTCTGCTTCAAAATACCCATTCTTTAAAACCAATGGATTTGTTTGATTCTTTTGCGTAGCCGTATTGGTTACTTTAATTTTCACCTTTGCGTTTGGATCAAATATAAATGCTTCATCGAAATACGTCGCCGTTACAACGGTATTACTACTACCCTCGTACACCTTTTCATAGTCAACATTCAATCTCGACTTGTTTTTTGAACTAGTTAAATAACGAATGAGATTACCAATAAACTCATCGAAATTGACAAATTCGTTTGTATTCCTATAGGTCTGCATTCTCCATTTCCAAAGATTCTCTCCCATTAACAGCGCACTTTTCTGAGCATTCTTCTCCATTACCGATAACAAAGGTTGCTGAATATTCAATCCTTTTATTTGAGTCCCTAATAAGGTTTCAAAAGGCGTAGCTATTAGAATAGGACCAGCATCACTAACTAATGGCGGAAAATCTGTTAAATCAAATTTAGAAATATCGTACTTGGTAAAAGCATTATTCAATAAACCAAACACTTCTAGCTGCGGATAACCATTCTCTATTTCAAAAGGAACATCGGCTTTGTTTAAAAATGAATAATCTGTTTGTGTGCCGGTGATGATAAAGGTGTTTGCATTTTTACTTTTGGCATATTCAAAAGAGCTTTGAAATCTAGCTGTAGGCTGATAAAATATAAATAAGTCAATTTCCTCTAAAATACTATTTGCGACATTAGATTTTAAAATTGAAACTTCGCGCTGCTCATTACTTTCAATAGCCTTTTTAAGTGCCCCTAAGTCCGGATGCACTATGTCTGAAATTATAGCGATTTTAGTTTTTTCATCAATAATCTCGATACTTGTACTTCTGCGATTGTTTTTTATATTTCGTTCTTCAGGCAACTGAGAAACTTCAACGACCAAATTTTTTATTCCCACTGTATTCGCTTCTACCTCAACAGAAATTGGTTTATAATTATTCTGAGAAGTTAATTTTACATTCTCTTTATGAACAACTTTTGAATTCATTTTTATAGAAACAGTTGCCGATATAGCACTATTACCTTGATATGAAACATAGGTTTCTAATGGAAATTTATTTTTTAAAAAAGCGTATTTGTTAGTTTGAATTGAACCGACCGAAATGTCTTTGTACTTAGTAGTGTCTCCCAAAACTACAGTGTAGATACTATTATTTTGATCAGATTTAAAATAGCTATAATCTTGCCCAATAGTCTGATTTCCATCAGACAATAGAATTGTAACCGTCTGTTCTCGAGCATACACATCTTTCAATGCAGATATCGATTTATAGATATTTGTATTTTTTTCTTTAAAAGAAAGGCTGTCAAAAATATGTAGGTCTGCACCAAAACTGTAATCGGCAACTTTAAATCTATCTAAAATGTCGTCTGATGCCTTAATTTCTGAAATCATTTGACTTAATTGCGATGCACTTTCAGACAGAGATGTTGAATTATCAGCCAATATCACCAAATTAGGCTTCTCTAAAGTGTATGATTTTTGTGAGAACTGCGGGTTAATCAGTAAAAGCAGTAACCCGAAAATACCTGTAAAACGCAAAAAAGCTAAAAGCCAATAAATCTTGCTTTTAGCCTTCTGCTTATATATGTATTGAAAAACAACGATACCCAATGCTACAATTGCAGCAAGAATAATATACAATACCGTTATGCTTTCCATGTATAAACTAAAGTTGTTCTTAAAAAGGAATTAAAAAATAGTGTTCCTCCCAAATTTGTTTTTGACTTAGGTTAACATACCACCATCAACATTCAATACTTGACCAGTAACGTAACCAGACAAATCTGATGCAAAGAAAAGACAAGCGTTGGCAATATCTTCTGTAGAACCACCACGTTTTAGAGGAATACCATCTCTCCAACCTTGAACGGTTTTCTCATCTAATTTATCGGTCATTTCAGTTTCAATGAAACCAGGTGCGATAGCATTACATCTAATGTTTCTAGAACCTAATTCAAGTGCCACAGATTTAGTAAAGCCGATCATACCTGCTTTAGAAGCCGCATAGTTAGTTTGACCAGCGTTACCTTTTACTCCAACAACACTACTCATGTTTATAATTGAACCACTACGTTGTTTCAATAAGGTTCTTTGTACTGCTTTCGTCATATTAAAAACAGACTTCAAATTAATATCTATAACCGTATCGAAATCAGCTTCTGACATGCGCATTAACAGGTTATCTTTCGTGATACCAGCATTATTGATCAATACATCAATTCTACCACCAAAATCTTCTAAAACCTTCGCTACTAATTCTTCAGCTTCTTGAAAACTAGCCGCATTACTTTTATAAGCTTTTGCATTAACGCCTTTAGCCTTTAATTCTTTCTCTAATTCTAAAGCCGGAGCTTCACTAGAGCTATAAGTAAATGCCACATTTGCACCGTGATTGGCAAAAACTTTGGCAATACCCATACCAATTCCTCTACTTGCTCCTGTAATGATGACGTTTTTATCTTGTAATAATTTCATAAGTCCGTTATTTAAAACCGAAGTTTACCAAATATACCTTTTGTTTAATTTATAGGCTAAAAAAAATCCCGCTATAAACGGGATTTTATATGAAAAATATGAGTTTTTAACCCATTACTTCTTTTACTTTCAAGCCGATTTCAGCAGGAGAATCTACAACGTGAATTCCACATTCTCTCATGATGCGTTTTTTAGCTTGTGCAGTATCATCACTACCACCAACAATAGCACCAGCATGACCCATTGTTCTACCTGCAGGGGCAGTTTCACCAGCGATAAAACCAACAACTGGTTTTTTACTTCCACTAGCTTTATACCACTGAGCAGCATCTGCTTCTAATTGACCACCAATTTCACCGATCATAACCACACATTTAGTTTCTGGATCGTTAATCAATAATTCAACAGCTTCCTTTGTAGTAGTTCCAATAATTGGATCACCACCAATACCGATTGCAGTTGTAATACCTAAACCTTGAAGAACTACTTGATCAGCAGCCACATAAGTTAATGTACCTGATTTAGATACGATACCAACATTACCTTTCTTGAAAACAAAACCTGGCATAATACCAACTTTAGCCTCACCCGGAGTAATAACACCAGGACAGTTAGGACCGATTAAACGACAATCTCTATTTTTAATATAGTTGGCAACCGTTACCATATCGGCAACAGGAATACCTTCTGTAATTGTAATTATAACTTTAATACCTGCCTCTGCAGCTTCCATAATAGCATCTGCAGCAAAAGCTGGTGGAACAAATATAATGGTAGTATCTGCACCTACTTTGGCTACAGCTTCAGCAACCGTGTTGAAAACAGGTTTTCCTAAATGCTCTTGTCCTCCTTTACCAGGAGTAACACCACCTACGATATTAGTACCGTACTCAATCATCTGTCCGGCATGGAAAGTACCTTCACTACCAGTGAAACCTTGTACGATTATTTTGGAATCCTTATTTACTAATACGCTCATACTACTGTAGTTTTTATTTTATGATAGAACAAAAATATAAGTTGTTAATGACTTTTATAGCATTTACACCCTTATTTCTTATCCATTTTTTTAATTATTTCTGGAATCTTCTTGATATATGCTAATTGTTTCAGTTTTTCACGTGATTCTTCAATAGGAGTACCGAAATAACTCTTACCACCTTTTACTGATTTTGTAACTCCGGTTTGACCCATAATTACAGCTTTTGCACCAATGGTAATTCCGCTATTGGTTCCTACTTGTCCCCAAAGGGTAACTTCATCTTCTATAATAACACAACCAGCAATACCGGTTTGTGAAGCAATTAAACACTTTTCACCAATTACGGTATCATGACCCACATGAACTTGGTTATCTAACTTGGTGCCAAAACCTATGGTAGTGTCACCGGTAACTCCTCTATCAATAGTACAAAGTGCACCGATATCAACATGATCTTTTAAAACGACTCTTCCGCCAGATTTTAGTTTATCAAATCCTTCAGGGCGCTTCTTATAATAGAAGGCATCTGCACCTAAAACACTACCTGCGTGTATGGTGACATTATTACCAATAACACAATTGTCGTAAATAGAAACGTTGCTATGAATTAAGCAGTTATCCCCTATTTCTACATTGTTACCTATAAAAGAATTAGGCTGAATAATAGTGTCCTTCCCGATTTTCGCTGTAACAGATATTGTTTGACTACTTGGCACAAAAGGTTGAAAGAATGTTGTTAATTTATTAAAATCTCTAAACGGATCAGCTGAAATCAATAATGCCTTACCTTCAGGGCATTCTACATTTTTATTGATTAAGATAACACTTGCCTTTGACTGCAAAGCCTTATCGTAGTATTTGGGATGATCTACAAAAACAATATCCCCATTTACTACAACATGAATTTCGTTCATGCCCAAAACAGGATAATCATCTTGACCAACATATTCGCACGATAATATATCAGCGATCTGTTTTAATGAAAAAGTAGTTGGAAATTTCAATTAATGATATGATTCTAATTATTTATAAAATTGATTACTAATCTTTAACTCGCTCCATATAAGAACCAGTTGCAGTATCAACTTTTATTTTATCACCTTCGTTTATAAACAAAGGCACATTTACCTCTGCCCCTGTTTCTACTGTTGCAGGCTTAGTTGCATTGGTAGCAGTATTACCTTTAACACCAGGTTCAGTATAGGTTATCTCTAAAACTACACTTGCAGGCATATCAACAGATAATGGCATGCTATCTTCGGTATTGAATAAAATTGTAACAATTTCACCCTCTTTTAATAAGCCAGGAGCATCTAAAGAACTCTCTTGAAGCGTTATTTGGTTATAATCGTCAGTATTCATAAAGTGATAGGTTTCACCTTCTGGATACAAGTATTGATAAGAACGTGTTTCTACACGTACATCTTCAATTTTATGACCAGCTGAGAATGTGTTATCCAACACTTTACCATTTGTAACACTTCTTAATTTAGTACGTACAAAAGCAGGACCTTTACCTGGTTTTACATGTAAAAATTCAATAATCTTATAGATATCATTATTATATCTTATGCATAGTCCTTTTCGTATATCTGATGTAGAAGCCATTATTTTATTTTCGTTATTCGTTATTCCTTACTAGTTGCTGATTGTTTCTTTTTTCTAAATAATCAATATTAAAATCTAATTATTTAATACTTCAAATTTAGTTATTACTGAAATACCCTTTCATAATTCCGCGTTGCGAATCACGAATAAATTGCAAAATCTCGTCACGTTCTGGCGTTGCTTCCATTTCCGCTTCAATAATTTGAACTGCTTGCGTATTATTATAATTTTTTTGATATAGAATTCTGTAGATATTCTGAATTTCTCTAATTTTATCAGATACAAATCCTCTTCTTCTTAATCCGACAGAATTAATACCTACATAAGATAAAGGCTCTCTTGCAGCTTTTACATAAGGCGGTACATCTTTTCTAACCAAAGAACCACCGGTAACAAAAGCATGTTGACCAACAGATACAAATTGATGCACGGCTACCAACCCTGCAAGAATTACATTATCGCCAATAGTAACATGACCAGCTAAAGTAGAATTGTTTGAAAAAATACAATTATCACCTACCAAACAATCATGTGCAATGTGACAATATGCCATAATAAGGCAATTTTTGCCAATAACGGTTTTCATACGGTCAGAGGTACCTTTATGTATAGTAGCACATTCTCTAATAGTAGTATTATCGCCGATGACAACAGTAGTTTCTTCCCCATCGTATTTAAAATCTTGAGGAGAAGCAGATATTACGGCACCGGGAAAAATATTACAATTTTTACCAATGCGAGCACCTTCCATTATGGTCACATTAGACCCGATCCAAGTACCATCGCCAATGATAACATTATTATGAATAGTTGTAAAAGGTTCAACTACTACATTTTTAGCAATTTTAGCTCCTGGATGTATATAGGCTAAAGGTTGATTCATTCTATGTTCTTTTAACTATTTGCGCCATTAATTCTGCTTCACTTACCAATTTATCATTTGCGTATGCATATGCCTGCATATGGCAAATACCTCTTCTAATTGGTGTAATTAAACTACAGTGAAATATTAGTGTATCGCCTGGCAATACTTGTCTTTTGAATTTTACTTTATCTATTTTCATAAATAAAGTCAAATAATTCTCTGGATCAGGCACAGTACTTAAAACTAAAATACCGCCTGTTTGCGCCATAGCTTCTACTTGAAGTACACCTGGCATTACTGGAGCTCCTGGAAAATGACCAACGAAGAAAGGTTCGTTCATCGTCAC
>JANQUX010000142.1 GCA_030730545.1 Maribacter sp.
TAACATGGGCTACAATCAATATGCACCCATGCAAGGGTATTATGGACTAAGAGAAGCTATATCTCAAAAAATAGAATCGTTACATAACCGCTTGTATAATCCTGAAAGCGAAATAACAGTAACAGTTGGTGCCACACAAGCTATTTTTACAGCCATTACAGCCTTTGTTAGTAAAGGTGACGAGGTAATTGTCATAAAACCTGCGTACGACTGTTATGAGCCCGCAATCATATTAAATGGTGGAATACCAGTTTTTGTTCAATTAGATGCTCCAGATTATAAAATTGATTGGGATATTTTTCGCAGCAAGATTAGTGATAAAACCAAAATGGTCATCATCAATACGCCTCATAACCCCAGCGGAACTATGCTGACCAAATGGGATATGGAACAGCTAGAGGTAATACTAAAACCCACTAATATAATTCTACTCAGCGATGAGGTATATGAGCATATCATTTTTGACGGACAAGTACATGAAAGTGCTTCGCGCTTTCCAGATTTAGCCAATAGAAGTTTTATTTGCGCATCTTTCGGAAAAACATTTCATGTAACCGGTTGGAAAATGGGGTATTGTGCCGCACCAGCTGAATTAATGGCTGAGTTTAGAAAAGTGCATCAGTTTGCGGTTTTCTGTGTAGATCATCCGGTGCAACGTGCTTTGGCTATATATTTGAAGAATCCTTCCCACTATTTAGATTTGAACAATTTTTACCAACAAAAACGAGATTTCTTCCTAGATGGAATAAAATCGTCCAAATTTAAGTTTAAACCATCCAAAGGCACATATTTTCAACTATTAGATTATACCCATATTTCAAATGAAGAAGATGAAGCTATCGGAAAACGATTAATCACCGAAAACGGAATAGCATCTATACCAATTTCATCTTTCAATGTCGAAAATAGAAATGATCATATGTTAAGATTCTGCTTTGCCAAAAAACAGGAAACTTTAGAAAAAGCGGTTGAAATTCTATGTAAGCTCTAGCATCTACATCTTAAAAAGCGGCATTTACTTTAGACATAAATTCACCAATTTTACTTGGTTCTAACCAACGGGTTATCACAACCACATCATTCTCTTTATCTATAACAATAAAGTTACCACCAAAACCGGCTGCATAATAGATGTTTTCAGATAATCCTTCCCAATGTCTAGCACCCTTTTTATTCAACCACCACATATAGCCGTAATTCGCATTTGGAGTTGAAGGTGTTGTTGCTTTTTTAATCCAATTCTCTGAAATTAATTGGTCATTCTTCCATTTACCATTATTCAAGAATAACATACCAAAGCGAGCCATATCTTCAGTGCTAATAAACAAGCCTGCCCCTGAGTGTCCGCCGCCAGTAACCGACTTCATTTGAAGTCCGTCAATTTCTGTCCAAGCTTCATCATAACCAAACCAACGCCAAGAAGAAGATGCGTCGATTTTATCCATAATTCTTTCTTTTAAGACCAGAGGCATTGGTTTACGCCATACATGGGTAAGAGAATATGCAAGCACATTTACACGAACATCATTATATTCCATAACGGTACCAGGTTCTTTGGGTATTGCCATCTTCCAATCATCGATACCACCTTCATTAGGTGGTCTATCTGCCCAATCTTTACCGCCCCAAAGTTCGCCAGACCAAGCGGAGTTTTGTTGTAGTAAATGTTCCCAAGTAATTTTGGAATTATGTGCACCATCAAAAGTCCCGTCCCAGATGTAGTCACCTACCAAATTCTTTGTATCGGTAATTAGCTTTTCATCTACGGCAAGACCAGCCATGGTGCTCAAAAAACTCTTGGTAACACTAAAAGTCATATCAACCCTTTTGGTATCTCCCCATTGAGCAACTACATATCCATTTTTAAGAATCATGCCTGCCGGACCTCCACGTTTCTTGGTTGGGCCTAATATTTTATGAAACGGTTCTTTTTCAAAACCTTTTACGATAGCAATACGCAAATCTCTAGAGCCTGAATACTCATTTGCTTCAGCAAAATCTACCGCTTCATTTAGCTTGGCATCTTTAATTTTAAAATCTTTCGGTGATTTTATTTCCCAATCTGCATTTCGTTCTGGAAAGTAATAATCTTGCCCCTGTAGATTTAAAAAACCAAGGAGGGCTACGAACGTGATAAAGTGTGATTTCATGAAAGTTAGTTTAAAACTACAAGTTACTTAAATCGAAACGCATTAACCAATCTGTTTGTTCATCTGAACCTATAAAATAAGGATGCGTATCGAATTTTTGGAATCCGTGGCGCTCATAGAATTTTACTGCTCGTTTATTCTCTTGCCAAACACCTAACCATAACATTTTCTTGTTACGTTCTTGAGCAATAGCTTTAATGTAATGTAGAAATTGTTTCCCTAAACCTAAACCTTGATATTTAGATACAACATAAATACGTTCTAACTCAACACTATCATCTTGCTTAAGTTCAGACTGTGCATCATTCACATTTAGCTTAAAGTAACCTACAACTTCTTTATCCTTATACACAAAATAGAAATCACTATTGGGGTTAAGTAATTCTTCTTTCACCTTTTCTAGGGCAAAAGCCTTTTCAATGTACTTCTTAAAATCTTCGGGATCATTGTCTTTTTCAAAAGCAATTACAAAAGTGTGCTCAGAAATTTGTCTTAATTGATGCAGTTCTTCAAGAGAACATAATCTATATGTAAGTTCCATTTCACTAAAATAAAAAAAGGAGCAAATTACTTTGCTCCTAACCGGGGGAAATTTTATAAAATGGTTGATTTGGTAACTTTTCTGTTTCTACTAGTACATATTTACAACATGCAATCGTTCGTGGGCATTTTTCAATTGCGAACTTTTATTCTTTTTCGGCAAATAATTTACCTTCTGTTCTCATAAGAATCATTCCGTCATCAGTCTCCTTCATTTTTACAAAATCATCGGGAAAATCTGTACCTGGGTAGCTAACGATATACACATCGCCATTTACGCTCCAGCTAAAATCTGTCAGATACACAACCTGACCACCTTTATAGCCGTGAAACCGACCTAAATAAACATCATTGAAAATCCACTCTTCGTTATCAACGACCATTTTATTTGTATTGGTAGCGGTTTTGACCGTATGACTCCATATACCAATAATAGGATCGTTATTTTCTTCAATTTTTGAACACGAGGTAACAAGTACCATCAAGATTAGGCAACTAAATACATACTTCATTTTAGGTTAAGTTTTTCAAAGCGATTTGGGATACACTTTAATTACACCTCAAATATATGTAGTCTTTTTCTTACAAAAAAGAATTTGTGGTAAAACTTATTAAAATTATGGTGAACATAGACAAGTTAGTTCATTAACTAAATTTGCTAAAATCCAAATTACAAAAAGAAGCAAAAAAAAAGAGCGACTTATTAAGTCGCTCTTTTGTAATCTCTTAAAAGTAATTTACAACATAAATAACTTTTTAGTAAGTCTTAAAAATCCGCTAAAGAAATCATTTCTATAAACTTGAATTTTGTTTTCGCTAGCAGTGTGGTTAATTTGTGAATTCATGACGGTTAAGTAATTAATAGGTTATGGGGTTAATTGAGACTGAAAGATACATCTGTTCTACTCATTTTCGATAATAATTGTTGTGTACAGATTATAACATGTTGTGAAAAAAATAAAAAGCACAATTTATCGGTGATTGACCCACACAAATTATATACTCATCTCTAACACTTCGCCCTTGACAATCAAATTACCTTCAGTTGCTGCTTTAATTTCTTCTACCGATACGCCAGGAGCCCTTTCAAGTAACAAAAAACCATCTTTAGTAACTTCGAGTACGGCCAAATTGGTGACGATCTTTTTAACACAACCCACGCCAGTTAAAGGAAGACTACATTTTTTTAACAACTTAGATTCCCCTTCTCTATTGGTATGCATCATAGCGACTATGATATTTTCGGCAGATGCCACAAGATCCATAGCACCACCCATACCTTTAACCATTTTACCCGGAATCTTCCAGTTTGCTATATCGCCGTTCTCAGCAACCTCCATAGCGCCAAGTATAGTAAGGTCTACATGTTTACCTCTAATCATAGCAAAACTAGTGGCAGAATCAAAATAAGACGCCCCTGGCAATGCTGTAATGGTTTGCTTACCTGCATTTATTAAATCTGCATCTTCTTCGCCATCAATAGGAAAAGGTCCCATACCTAGAATTCCGTTTTCACTTTGAAATTCTACGCTAATATCATCACGAACATAATTTGCTACCAAGGTCGGTATACCAATACCAAGGTTTACATAATAGCCGTCTTCCACTTCTTGTGCAATTCTTTTTGCAATTCCGTTCTTGTCTAACATGTTTTTATTTTTGACGTACCGTTCTTTGTTCTATTCTTTTCTCGTAATCTTTTCCTTGAAAAATGCGTTGCACAAAAATTCCTGGAATATGTATTTGATTTGGATCTAGTTCTCCTTCAGGTACCAACTCTTCAACCTCAGCTACAGTAATGGTAGCGGCACCACACATACACGGATTAAAATTTCGTGCAGTTCCTTTAAATATTAAATTACCCGCTGCATCACCTTTCCAAGCTTTTACAAAAGCAAAATCAGCCTTAAAAGCTTCTTCTAGTATGTACATTTTACCATTAAATTCTCGAACTTCTTTCCCTTCAGCTACTTCTGTACCATAACCTGCGGGAGTGAAAAAAGCAGGAAATCCACCTTGCGCAGCCCTACATTTTTCGGCAAGAGTACCCTGTGGCGTTAATTCAACCTCTAACTCGCCACTAAGCATTTGTCGTTCGAATTCATCGTTCTCACCGACATAAGATGAGATCATTTTTTTAATTTGATGTTGCTGCAACAATAATCCCAAGCCAAAATCGTCGACTCCTGCATTATTAGAAATACAAGTGATGTCGTTTACACCTAATCTTACCAATTCACTTATCGCATTTTCGGGAATACCACAAAGTCCGAATCCACCTAACATAAAGGTCATTCCGTCTTTTACTCCTGCTAATGCATCGGTTACGTTTGCTACTGTTTTACGTATCATTTATTATTGAATTATCTAGTGTCTAAAATACCGATTTAAAATGGAATAAATAAAAAAAGGTCTTGGTGTACACCAAGACCTTTTCTAAAAATTATAGTCGATCACTTAAAAATCTAAATCTTCTAAATCATCTTCAACATCTTTATCTTGCTTTATATCGGCTGAGAATTTATCGCAATCTATTTCAATAGACATGTTAGCTGGCCTTTCAAAATCTTCTTTAGAAATGCCCAATTCTTCATTTGCATAATTTTTGGTCATATACAGACCCCATATAGGCAATGCCATTGAAGCACCTTGACCATAGGTAATACTTTTAAAGTGCACTGCTCTTTCTTCGCCACCTACCCATACACCAGTAACTAAATTAGGTACCATACCCATAAACCAACCATCACTGTTGTTTTGTGTAGTACCTGTTTTACCCGCAATTGGGTTTGTCAATTGATATGGATAACCTGTAATGATTTCATCATATTCTGGTCTCCATTTATTATAACCCGTTGTACGTAAACGTGTACCCGAACCACCTTGGGTAACACCTTTCATTAGGTCTAAAATAGCATACGAAACATCTTTACTCAATACATCTTTTGTTTCTGGAACATATTCATACAGAACCGTACCATCTTTATTTTCTATACGAGTAACCATAACCGGTTTTACATACACCCCTTGGTTAGCAAAAGCACCGTATGCACCTACCATCTCATATACATTAACATCTAAAGAGCCTAAGGCTATTGAAGGCACTTCTAGAATTTCTCCTGAAAGTCCTAAATTACGAACCATACTTACAACAGATTTCGGACCTACCTCATCTATTAATTGTGCGGTAACCGTGTTTACAGAATTTGCCAAAGCTCTTTTTAGCGAATAGCTAGTACCAGAGTACTTCATGTCAGAATTTCTTGGACACCAAGGCTCCACATTACCATGCTTACCTGCTTCAATACAATATTGTGTATCTGGGCGAGTTTCACAAGGTGATAAGCGTAATTGATCAATGGCGGCAGCATAAACAAAAGGTTTAAAAGTAGAACCTGCCTGTCTTGCACCTTGTATAACATTATCATATTGAAAATGCTTATAATTGATACCACCAACCCATGCTTTTACATGACCGGTTTGTGGCTCCATAGACATCATTGCCGTTCTTAAAAATGTTTTATAGTAACGGATGGAATCCATCGGAGTTAGAATAGTATCTTTTTCTTTAGTCTGACTTTTCCAATCGAAAACTGTCATCTCGGTTTTTTTATCAAAAGACTCGCGAATCTGCTTTTCAGATTTACCTTCGCTTTTCATGATTTTCCATCTTTCAGAATTTTTCATGGCGCGCTCCATAATACTCTTCGTCTCTTCTGGTGTAATATCCAAAAACGGTGCTGTCTTATTTCTATCAGGAGTATTTTGATGAAAGAACTCAGCTTGCAATTTAGTCATATGCTCATTGACTGCTTCTTCGGCATTAGCCTGCATTTTCGAGTCAATGGTGGTGTAAATTTTGAGTCCGTCTAAATACAGATTATAACGATCAGATTCGTCACCAATAGCAGGCTTCGGATTCTTATCTATCCAATCTTTCATAAAACGTTGCAAATACATTCTAAAATAGGTTGCCAAACCAACACTATGCGTTTCTGGATTGTAGTTGATATCCATTTTAGTAGCCTGTAGCGAATCTTTCTCTACATCGGTAATGAAATCATATTTTGCCATTTGAGCCAAAACAACATCTCTACGATCTTTCACCATTTCTTCCCTACGCATAGGGTTAAAAAGTGATGAATTTTTGAACATACCCACCAGCATTGCTGATTCTTCAGTTTTTAAATCTTTAGGCTCTTTACCAAAATAAATACGTGAAGCAGAACGAATACCATCGGCATTATTACCAAAATCATAAATATTAAAATACATACTGATGATTTCTTCTTTGGTATAGCTTCGCTCTAATCGAATGGCCAATACCCATTCTTTAATTTTTTGCTGTATGGTCTCAAACTTATTTCTAGAACGAACCCCTACGAATAACTGTCTTGCCAATTGCTGAGAGATAGTACTTGCCCCACCTTTACTACCCAAATACACAAACGCTCTTAAAGTACCCCAAGCATCAATTCCTGAATGAGAATTAAACCGAACATCTTCAGTAGCTATTAACGCATTGACTAAATTTTCTGGTAATTCATTAAATTTTACATCGGTACGGTTATCGTCTAAATAGAACTTGCCCAACAAGTTACCATCAGATGATATTATTTGTGAAGCTAAATTTGTCTGCGGATTTTCTAAATACTCATAAGGTGGTAATGCACCGAAAAGTCCCCAAGAGGCAGATAAGAAAATTAATGCTACAATTGCAATACCTGACCCAAACAAAATCCAAAACCATAATATGAATTTCGAAAAACTATTCGTTGTTTTTTTCTTTACCTCTTTTGCCATTGTTTACGGGGTGCTTTTTGTTACTTCTATGCCAACATCTGTAATACCTTCGAGACCGATTATGCCCGATACATTACCGTTTTTACGCATCGCTTGCGATACCTCTATAGTATATACGCCCGAAGAGGAAAAAACGATGTTTTCTTTATACCATAATTTATTTTCTTTAATACTACCATTCCCTTTTCCAAGCCAAGTACCATCGGGTGCAGACATGGCATATTCTAAGGTATCTTTAGTTACCTCTCCTTCAGGTGTAGTTAAAGAAGCGATGATAAACAAATTACTATAAGGAAATGTATTGTCATTACGAACATTAATAAAGATATCGTGCTCGGCAATAGTATCCATTTTTGAAAGTGAAAACTCAAGAATATTATCTTTGTTCCAAACACCGTCTTCTAAAGTTCGGTATTCGGTTTTGATAATATTGCTGTCACAAGAAGCAAAAAG
>JANQUX010000143.1 GCA_030730545.1 Maribacter sp.
TGTACAATTTTCCAGCTTTTAATTATTTTATCTTCTGTAGCTTTTGACAGTATGGGGCTAATTTCACCATGAACAATTTGCATTGCTTTACCGGCTGTTAGCCAATCTTCGCCCAATTTAAACGTCTGTGTGCTCATAGCTTTCTGTCTAGAATATTATAATTAAAATTAATACCTATTTTTGATACTTGGTAATATCAATTTTGTCATCAATCCATAACTATGAGTAATCAGATAGAATTACGCCATTTAACTTACTTTCTAGCAGTAGCGCAAGAATTACACTTTAGAAAGGCTGCAGAAAAATTATTTATTTCGCAACCGGGACTCAGCAGGCAGATAAAGCAGATGGAAGATATTCTAGAAACCCAATTGTTTGAGCGAAATAAGAAAAAAGTTGCTTTAACTCCTGCAGGGCACTACTTGAAAAAGGAAGTCGAGTTCATATTTAACCATATGGAAAAGGTAGAACGGCAATTGAAATTGGTGGGTGATGGTAATAGTGGAGAGTTACGAATCGGATTTTTAGGCTCGGCTATGCAACAAGTAATACCTAAACTATTATTGGGGATAAAAGAAAAATATCCGAAGGTGAAAACGTCTTTAGAGGAGCTATCTAATTTTGCCCAAGTAGATGCGGTATTAAATGATCAGTTAGATATGGGTTTTGTGCGTGTTTCTAGGGTGCCAAGTACCCTAGAAATGAAAACTATTTTGACCGATACCTTTTCTTTAGTGTTACCAGAAAGATACCCGATGTTAACGAGAGAGTTTGACGGAATGGAGCGATTTGCGAATGAAGAATTTATTTTATTCAGTCAGGCTTATAGTCCTCTGTACTATGAAACCATTTTGAGTATATGTCAAGATGCAGGTTTTGCACCTAAGGTCTCACACAAATCTGTTCATGCCCATACTATTTTTAAGCTGGTAGAGAATCAAATGGGAATCGCCATTGTTCCTACATCTTTGCAAAACGGATTTCAAATGCGCGTAAAGTTTGTGGAATTAAAAGACATTCCCCAGCGAGCAGAATTATCTGTTATTTGGAAAAAGGAACATACCAACCCTGTTCTTAAGAATTGTATGGAGTTGTTGTTAGAGGATAAGTTTTAATACTTATCTAACACAGAATGAGCTTTTCAAATCTTAATTTTACTTTGATTACAAAAGAGAGAATAGAATTTAGAAAATAGAGCTTGCTGCGAATTGCGCTATGCGCGCAGGGAACAACGAACAACGAACAACGAACAACGAAATTTATGATATTCGATATAATTAAAAAAAGACGCTCGGTTTTTCCGGTACAATATAATGATACACCAATTGCGAAGTCAGATATTGAAAAGGTATTAGAAGCTGCGAATTGGGCACCTAATCATAAGTGTACAGAACCATGGCGCTTTAAAGTGATTCAAGGAGAAGCAAAAGGTCGATTGGGTACTTTCTTATCTAAGAAGTATGAGGAAGTGGACCCAAAGCCAAAAGCTATGAAGGTTAAAAAACTTCAAGAGAATCCGCAAATGGCAAGTGCTATAATTGCAATTTGCCTGCAAAGAGACCCTAAAGAATCTTTACCAGAATGGGAAGAAGTAGCTGCGGTTGCTATGGCAGTACAGAACATGTGGTTACAATGTACTGAAATGGGTATTGGATCGTATTGGTCCTCACCGGGACTCATAAAACACATGGCTGAGTTTTTAAGTTTAGCTAAAGGTGAAAAATGTTTAGGATTTTTCTACATGGGTAATTTCGATGGTGAATTGACCAAAGGTAAACGCGAGCCTATTGAAACTAAAACCGAGTGGATAACGGAGTAATTACAACATTAATTAAAAAAAGGAAATAGGGCGCTACTATGCTCCCAAGCTTTTGAAATGAAGAGTCCTAAATAGACAACGGCGACCATAAATTTCAAAAAAGTACCTGTCAAAAATCCTAAAAAAGAACCAAAAGCCGCTTTCGTAGCGGTTTTTTTGTCCGCCTTGTTCAGTAATTCTCCCACTAAAGCACCAACAAAAGGCCATATGATAATTCCGAAAGGTCCGAGTACAGGAAAAAATAATGCTACCAATAAACCTACAGTAGTACCAATAACACCAGCTTTTGTGCCTCCAAATTTTTTGGTTCCTATGGCTGGTATTACATAATCTAATCCAAAGACTATTAAAGCAATGGCAAGGGTAATGCCTAAGAACGTCCAATTCATGGTAATTGCACTGGTAGAGTACAACAAAAGTAAACCTACCCAACTAATTGGTGGACCAGGTAACACTGGTAAGAAGCTTCCTAAAATGCCTACGAGCATTAAAATGAATCCTAGAACTAATAAAAATATATCCATTGTAAATAGTAAGTGTTGCTTATAAGACTAATATAGGTTGCATTTGTTACATGAACACCTATCAAAAGTGATTTTTTCAACTATAAAATTAGTTTAAACTAAATATTTAGTTATATTTGAGCATAGAACTAAAAGATTAGTTGAATGAAGCAGTTGACGAAAGCAGAGGAAGAAGTAATGATTGTGCTATGGGAATTACAGAAATGTAACGTAGCATCAATCATTGAAAAATTACCTGAACCAAAACCGGCATATAATACCGTTTCTACAATTGTTAGAATTTTAGAAAGCAAGGGTTTTGTGGATCATGAACAGTTAGGAAAAGGGTATTTGTATTTCCCTTTGGTGATGAAATCAGATTACAGTAATCAGTCCATCAACAAATTGGTAGACGGCTATTTTCAAGGTTCATTTAAAAGTATGGTGTCGTTTTTTGCGAAGAAAAATGATATGAGCCTTTCTGAATTGGAGTCGGTATTGAATGAAATTAAAAAGGAGAAACCATGATACAATATATTTTGGAGTGCATCGCCTTTCAGCTTCTTTTTTTAGTTATTTATGACTTTTTTCTAAAGAAAGAAACCTTTTTTCAATGGAACAGAGTGTATTTAATCGGAACCTTTGTTTTGTCTTTGATTTTGCCATGGGTAAAAATAGAAGCTTTTAAGCAGCAAGTACCACAAACGTTTGTGCAATATCCTGAGTATTTATGGGGATTTCAAAATGAAGCTGTTGTGGTGCAAGTTGAAGAATCAACGGGATTCAATTTAACCTGGCAAGAAGGAATTCTTTATGGAGGAATGTTAGTGGCATTATTGATATTCGGATTAAAAATTAGACAGTTGTATCTTTTGAGAAAAAGTGGGGAGAAGATATCTTACCCTTTGTTTACCCAGATTGTAATAGCAAATAGCAATATTGCTTTTTCATTCTTTAAATCTATTTTCATTGGAGATAAAGTATTGAAGATGAAACATGATACCATAATCGCCCATGAATTGGTACATATAAAACAAAGGCACACGTACGACTTGTTATTCTTTGAGTTGATGAGAATCGTAGGCTGGTTTAATCCGTTAGTGTACGTATATCAAAATCGTATTTCAGAATTACATGAATTTATTGCTGATGCTCAGGTATCAAAAGAACATAAATCTGATCATTATGAGCAGTTGTTGGCTCAGGTTTTTCAGACCGAACATATATCATTCATCAATCAATTTTTTACACAATCATTAATCAAAAAACGAATAATCATGTTACAAAAATCAAAATCAAAAAAAGTATGGCAGTTGAAGTATTTATTATTAGTGCCTATGGTGCTGGGAATGTTGTTGTACACAAGTTGTGAAGTTGACCCTAAATCTGATAGTAAAGAAACAATCGATAGTACTAGTTTAAAATCAAGTTTAGAATTTTCTTATGCTGTTGTTGACGAAGCCCCAATTTTTCCTGGATGTGAAGATGCTGAAGATAAACGTGCCTGCTTTAATGAGAAAATACAACAGCATATTGGTAAACATTTTAATTACCCACAAGAGGCTCAAGATGCAAATATTGAGGGTAGGGTAAGTGTTATGTTCAATATTAATTCTGAGGGAATTATAGAGAATATTAAACTGCGAGGTCCAGATAAATTACTCGAAGATGAGGTTGAACGTATTATTAAAAGATTACCAAAAATGACACCTGGAAAAAATGATGGTGTGGCTGTGAATGTTCCTTTTTCTATTCCTGTTCAGTTTAAGTTGGATGACGGTGATGATTCTGATGTTGAAGAAGAACTATACTTAAATGAAGGTGATATACCTTTTGCCGTAGTCGATGAAGTCCCAGTTTTCCCAGGCTGTGAAGATGCTGCTGATAAGCGCACTTGTTTTAATGAAAAAATGGAACTACATATCAGTAAAAACTTTAATTATCCTAAAGCAGCTCAAGAAGCAGGTATTCAAGGTAGAGTAAGTACTATGTTTATGATAACTTCTGAGGGTAAAATTGAAAACATTAAAATGCGCGGTCCAGATAAGTTGTTAGAAGATGAGGTGGAACGTATTATAAATAGACTTCCAATTATGACTCCCGGTAAAAATGAAGGTGTGGCTGTAAATGTTCCTTTTTCTATACCTTTTACTTTTAAATTACAATAATCAACTCATTAAATGAAACAACTTCTTGTAGTTTTTTTATTGATACAGATTTTAAAAGCCGAGGCGCAAACCTCGGCTTTAGCTATTGCAGATAGTTTATACAGCATTGGTAATTATTCAAATGCAATTAATGAGTATTCTAAGTTAGGCGGATTTTCTGCTGCACTTCAGATTGCGAGAAGTTACAATGCCATTGGTAATTATGAAAAAGCGATTACCCAATATCAATATGTAGTTGAAGAAGATGTTACTAATCAACTTGCTCAATTAGACTTGGGTAAATTATTACTGAAAGTAAACAGGTTTGATGAAGCGAAATCTGTGTTTGCCAATCTAACAGACGTCAATATAGAAAATCCTGAATTTCAGTTTTATTTAGGTGAAGTAAATCGAAATTTAAACTTATCAGAAGAAAGTATTCAAAAATATAAAAAAGCGGTCAGTCTAGATAGTACGCATCTTAGAAGCCTTTTTCAGCTTGCTAAGTATTACACTATAAAACAAGAGCGCGACACTGCTTTAAAGTATATTTTAAAGGGGTTGAGTTATTATGAGAATGATGTATCCCTCATAAATTTGCATGCATTGGTGCTATTCAATGATTCTCAATTTGAGAAGGCGATTCCGTTATTTGAACGGCTTATAGAACTTGGGGAAGATAAAGATTACGTCTATGAAAAATTGGGAATCTCGTATAACAAGAATTGGGAGTTCAAAAAAGCTAAAGAAGCTTATGCTATTTTATTGAAAAGAGATGATACCAATTCACAAACCTATTTTGACCTAGCGAGTGTTTATCAAAAAGAAAGCAAATTAGATAGTGCCAAGATTTTCATTAACAAAGCAATGACCGTTCAAAAACCCATTTTCGCGAATGGCTATAATCAGTTGGCATATATCGCCCGTGAGCAAAAAGATTTCAAAACGGCATTCAAATTTTTCGAAATGGCTCACCAAGAAGATAAATCTGATGCGCGTATCTATTACAATATAGCGACCACTTACGATCAATTTAGCACTGACCTGCAGAAGAAATTAGGCTATTATGAGAATTTCTTAAAACGCTATCCGAACGAACATCCATTCTATTATGAAACTTTAAGAAAACGAATCTCAGAATTAAAGGAGGAAATCCATTTTGCTAAAGAATAAACTCCTTAAAAAAATCGTAATTTCACCTGTAGAATAGGTGTAATGAAACGAGTTGTATTTTTTCTTTTAATGCTGCTGATAAGTTCATGTTCGTTCTTTGACTCAAAACAAAAAAGAACGCAAGAGCTTATTGATGAAGAATTGCGCCTTATCGATTGGAACAGTGTCGATTCTTATCCGTTTTTCTATACTTGCGATGAAGCAGTTACTAAAGAGCAACAGAAAATTTGCTTTGAAGAAACCTTAATCTCCCATTTTCAAGAAACATTAAATGATTTTGAATTTACCTTGACCGATAAGGAAAGTGAAACGGTAGATGTTATTTTTGTGATAGATACCCTAGGCAGAATTAATGTTGCAACTATAGAAAAGAACGCATTAGTATTAAATCAAATGCCAGAATTTGATGGTGTAATTACGCAAAGCTTAAAGAATCTTCCTAAACTTGCACCCGCCTTAAAAAGAGGGATTCCGGTGAATACAAAATATCGAATTCCGATTCAATTAAATACAAACTAAGCATTTTGGCGAACGAGAAAATAATTTTGGGTATTGACCCAGGTACTACTATTATGGGTTTCGGACTCATAAAAGTGGTGGGTAAAAAGATGGAGTTTCTTCAAATGAACGAACTGCTACTTCAAAAATATAGCGACCCATACACCAAATTAAAACTCATTTTTGAGCGTACCATAGAACTCATCGATACCTATCACCCAGACGAAATTGCTATTGAAGCGCCTTTCTTCGGTAAGAACGTACAATCGATGCTCAAACTTGGTAGAGCACAAGGTGTTGCCATGGCTGCAGGACTTTCGCGTCAAATACCAATTACGGAATACCTACCCAAAAAAATTAAAATGGCAATCACCGGAAATGGAAACGCCAGTAAAGAGCAAGTTGCAAAAATGTTACAGAGCCTATTAGGTCTAAAAACACTACCAAAAAATTTAGATAGTACAGATGGTTTAGCCGCCGCTGTATGTCATTTTTATAATGAAGGTAGAATAGAGGTTGGTAAAAATTATTCTGGCTGGGATGCATTTGTGAAGCAAAATGAGAAACGAATTAAAAAATAGTTTTCAGTAGGCGGTAACAGTTATCAGTAACAGTATTCAGTATCAGTAATAAATAAAAAATATATGCAATTTCAAGATTTATTGGCTTATAAGAAGTCTTTTGCACTTGCTATGAAGATATTTCATGTTTCAAAAAACTTTCCTAAAGAAGAGAAATATTCTTTGACTGACCAAATTAGACGTTCCTCTAGAAGTGTAAGTGCTAATATTGCAGAAGCCTATCGTAAAAGAAGTTATCCTAAGCACTTTATAAGTAAGTTAACCGATAGTGATGCTGAAAATTCAGAAACTCAAACCTGGCTAGAGTTTGTATTTAAATGTGGCTATATTGACCAAATAACATTTAGTGATTTTATAAAAGATAGTGAAGAAGTTGGTAAGCTGTTAAACTATATGATTAATAACCCAAGTAAATTTGGTTCAAACTAAGAACTGTAAACTGAATACTGGTACTGCCTACTGAATGCTGGTACTGCCCACTGAAAACTGAAAACTGATAATTGAACACATGAGCGGTATCTACATCCACATTCCATTTTGCAAGCAGGCTTGTCATTATTGCGATTTTCATTTTTCTACCACTATGGGTAAGAAAGAGGCGATGGTGAATGCATTGTGTAAAGAGTTAGAACTACGGAAAGGTGAGTTTTCTGAGGAGTCCGTCGCGACTATATACTTTGGTGGTGGCACGCCATCTGTTTTGGAGACTTCAGAAATTGAGCAGCTGATAAATTCTGTTCGAGAACATTATAATGTTGTAGACGATCCGGAGATTACGCTAGAGGCGAACCCTGATGATTTATCTGAAGAGAAAATTTTGCAATTGGCAGCTAGCCCTATAAACAGACTAAGTATTGGAATTCAATCGTTCTTTGAGGAAGATTTAAAGTTGATGAACAGAGCGCATAATGCTCTGGAAGCAGAAAAGTGTTTGCAATTAGCGAGTCAACATTTCGATAATATTTCTATTGACTTGATCTACGGAATGCCCAATATGACCTTAAATCGTTGGAAACAGAATATTGATAAAGCACTCGGTTTCGAGATTCCGCATATCTCAAGTTATGCCCTTACGGTAGAGCCCAAAACCGCACTAGCGAAGTTTGTGGAGGATGGATTGATCACTCCCGCTACCGACGAAGAAACCCAAGAGCATTTTAACCTGTTAAACGAAACTTTACTTACAGCAGGGTTCGATTGTTATGAGATTTCCAATTTTGGAAAA
>JANQUX010000144.1:0-4084 GCA_030730545.1 Maribacter sp.
TCGATTATTATGGTAAGGTTTTCGAAGAAGGCGCACTAAGTGCTAGAGAAAAGTCTCTAATTGCACTAGCTGTATCTCATGTTGTTAAATGTCCGTATTGTATTGATGCCTATACCAAAGACGGATTACAAAAGGGAATAACAAAAGAAGAAATGATGGAGGCTGTACATGTTGGGGCTGCAATTGAAAGTGGAGCGACATTGGTTCATGGTGTACAAATGATGAATAAGTATAATAAATTGTCAATGTAGTTTGGTTGATAGTTGTTCGTTGTCGGTTGTTAGCTATTTTCTACATCGCCTTAGAACAGTTTTGATATTAAAGAAGAAATAGAAATTGCTATCTATTAAAAGGAAATTAAAATAGGTTGAATTGTTTTTAGGTTCGTGATAAGATTAACGAACAACAGACAACCATCAACCAACAACAAAAAAAGAATGGCTACAAAATCATTAAAAGCGAAAGGAAACGAGTTAGCAGTTTCCAATAAACAATTAGAAATACTAAACGGAGGAATCTTCGCTGATGGCGAATTACCTTATTTTAAGGACAAAATTGCCGAAATTGGTCACTTTCCATTACGCCCTAAAAAACTGGAAATTTTGCAAATCAATGTAGGTTACATGTGTAATCAAGTTTGTGAGCATTGCCACGTAGATGCCGGTCCTGATCGTAAGGAAATCATGACTCGTGATACCATGCGACAGTGTTTAGAGGTCATAAAAAATACAGGAGCTCACACTTTAGATTTAACTGGTGGAGCACCAGAAATGAATCCTGATTTTGAGTGGTTTGTAGAAGAAGCTGCTAAAGCAGGAATTAAAGATTTTATTGTTCGTTCTAACCTTACTATTATTAGGGCAAATAAAAAATATTATCATTTACCGGACTTCTTTAAGAAACATAATGTTCATGTAATCTCTTCAATGCCACATTATACCCGTGGTAAAACAGATAAGCAAAGAGGTGACGGAGTTTTTGATAAGTCGATCAAGGCATTGCAAGAATTAAACGAAAGAGGGTATGGTTTACCAGGTAGCGGACTCCGTTTAGACTTAGTTTATAATCCGTCTGGTGCATACTTGCCAGGCGATCAAGCAGCGATGGAAAAGGATTTCAAAAAAGCCTTAAAAGAAGATTTTGATATTCAGTTTCATAACCTGTTTGCCATTACCAATTTGCCGATTGCTCGTTTCTTAGACTATTTAATAGCGTCTGAAAATTACGAAGATTATATGTATGCGCTAGTAGAAGCTTATAACCCTGCAGCAGTAGAAAATGTAATGTGTACCAATACGATTTCTATTAGCTGGGATGGTTGGTTGTATGATTGTGATTTTAACCAAATGCTAGACCTAAAAGTAGCTAGTAAAGTAAAACATATTAAAGATTATAATGAAGATTTGTTAAACGATAGAAACATTATCATATCACAGCATTGTTATGGTTGTACAGCAGGTGCAGGTAGTAGCTGCCAGGGGACTGTAGCCTAATAAAATTTGAGATGAAATTTAAGAACCGTTTGATGATTTACATTGAACGGTTTTTTTGTTTTTGAATCCCTAATAATGCTATAAATTACCCAATACATAACCTACAGAACTGACTGCTTAGTCTGTTTAATAGTGTAAAAAAGGCGTTCTACACCGATATAATGGTCGTTTATCGAAAAAATATGCATCTAATCTTTAAATCCTAAGGTTGTTTAGCAATCTGGCGTTCTATAAAAAGACCACATGGTCGGATTTACCCAAATCTAAATATTATGAACAAAAGCCTTAAGCGCATGGCAACCATGCAACGTTTACAGAACACCGGATTGGAATTGTTTTATGCCCAAGGGTATTACGATACTAGTATAGATGATATTCTAAAAAAGCTAGACCTTTCTAAGGGGGCTTTTTACTATCATTTCGATTCTAAAGAAGACTTCTTCATTCAAATAATTCAAAATTTATTGGCACGTAAAATCTATAGTACTTTAATAGAGCCTATAGAGGGGCATGAGAACCCATTAACATTAATAACGAAATGTTTTGATGATGCTATGGAAACTGCAGTGCATAATGAAATGGATTACGGGTGTATTTTAAGTAATTTCTTAACTGAATTCAATGGTAAGAATGAAGTTATTATGCGTCATTTAAATGAGATTGTTACCGTTTGGGAAGTGAATTTGGTTACTGCGTTACAAAAAGGAAAATTCAACGGGTATTTAGATCGTCATGTAGATTGTGAAGCTGCAGCTACTTTTTTAATGAGTTCTTATTTCGGAGTTAGAATTTTAATGACAAGCGCGGCACCCGCTTCTAAAAAATATAGATTTATGTCTCAGCTACGTCAATATTTTAAAAGTATAGAAGCCAACCCCGTTAATTCTTAAACTGAAGTATTTAAAATTTCACTTATTTTCTGAACGATGGTTTCTGGGTTTATTGTTTCCATGACCTTATCATAACCCACAGGATATTTATTACCATAAATAGAAGTTGGAATAGCAGGATATATTTTTCTGTCGGACAAAAGGGCATTTCTTCCAGGCTGATTAAAAGGTGAAAAACCAGCATATGGGTGCGTAACCCCCCAAATTGTTACGGTTGGCACACCGTACATTGCCGCTAAATGAGCATTTCCACTATCCATGGCCAACATTAATTGCAGGTTAGAAATTAAACCCAATTCATCTGAGAATGATAATTTACCAGCTGCATTAGAGCAATTGTTAAACTGAGTATCCCATTTTGCCAAAACCTCTATTTCTTTTTTCCCTCCTCCAAATAAAACTATCGAATATTTATTAGAAGCATTTAAGTCACTTATCACTTTTTCCATTAATGAGAGTGGATACATTTTTCCACTGAAAGCAGCAAATGGGGCGATACCAATAAGCATCTTTCTTTCAAAATTTATTAAGCCTTTTGCTGAATCAGGAATTGGTCTTTTAGATAAGGTTTCCATCTCACTTATAGTAACAGGATAACCAAGCTTACTAAAGACCTCAGAATAGCGCTCAAAAGTAGTCGGTAAAGGGCTAAAAGATGTTCGTTCTGGATTTACCAGAGCTTTCTTAGCTGACCTGCCCTTATCCACTTGAATAAAAGGAATTGTAGATAGTTTAAAAAACTGTTTTAGAATAGTACTACGTAGCACGTTATGCAAATCTGCAACTGCATCAATATTTAACGTCTTTAATTCTTTGTATAATTTCCAAAGTCCTAAAAAGCCTTTGTGTTTTCCTTTTACATCAGCTTTAAAAACTGAGACATTTGGTATATTTTCAAATATAGGTGCTGTAAACCCTTTTGTTAAGACCGTGATCTTTATGTGAGGATATTTTTTTAAAACCCCCAAAATAACTGGAACAGTCATAGCGACATCTCCCATAGCGGAAAGTCGTATTACCAATATGTGAACAGTTTTATTTGTTGCCACGAAGGATGGGGTTTAGTTCCTCATCATTATACATCTTCATTTGCTTATATACCTTCATATACTTGGTACCACTTTCAATATCTGCAAGTAATTGGTCTATAGCTAAAGAAAGGTCATTTTTCTGTTCAAGCAAGATTTCGAGTTTAACTTGACATTTTTCTCTATGCTCTAAAGAGGCATCTGCTCTAGTAGCCTCTTCATTCATATGATAAATTTTCAAAGCTAAAATAGATAATCGATCAATTGCCCAAGCGGGACTCTCCGTATTTATTGTAGCATTTGCATTTGCTTCTACCGATTGGTATTTTTTAAGAAAGTAGCTATCAATAAACTCCACCAAATCGGTTCTATCTTGATTACTAGCATCAATCTTACGCTTTAAAACTAATGCGTCATCAGGGTTAATATCCGGATTTCTAATAATATCTTCATAGTGCCATTGAACGGTATCAATCCAGTTTTTTCGATATAGCAAGTGCTCTATCTCTTCTTTCGAATAAGGATTATGAAAACTTTGATACACATCATCTTCAATATGATATTTTTCAATACTGGTATTAAATATATTAAATGCGAATTCGCTAAACATATGAGCCTTTTTTACAAAGATAAAGTTTAAAGGATTAACCTAAAGTTTCACAACAAAAACTAT
>JANQUX010000144.1:4184-7891 GCA_030730545.1 Maribacter sp.
AAAAGCAAATAAAGTAAAGCCCATTCATAGAATACACTTGAAATGCAGATCCAGAGGCCGGCATCAAAAATCTTAAGTTTAATATTCTTTAAAGACTTAATACTTAATAACCTCCTCATGGCTAGTAATAGAAAAAAACTGGTAAAAATGGCATTATTGTCACCTAACGTTTCAGGGAAAACCACAAAAAGTAAAGTGAAAAACAAAATTGCAAAAGAATTTGTACTGGTAAGTTTGTTACGCTTAACAACAAAGTCAACAATAAAAACACTGAATAATAAAATGGTCAAAATACCTATTGATGGGGCAATTTCTACATTGCTCATCGATAAATCAAAGAGGTAAAATTGGACAGACCAGTAGAAAAGCAACAAAAAAACCAGAAGAATGATGAAATTCACCGGTTTTGTTTTCTCAAAAATGCTTGAAATCATCTAAGCTTTTTATATTTTTGCTGGTAAATATAGTAATAAGATGAAATCATTTTTTGAAGGTATCGCAGATTTGTTCGTAAATGTACTATTTGCTCCGTTAGATTTTTTACGTTTTACAGAAAGTTGGACCTTATCAAATATCTTAAACTGGATATTTATGTTGATAGGTTCTGTAGCCTTTGTGTATTGGATGCTTCAATTGAAGAAATATAACGATAGTGGTGAAGAGGATAAGTCGAGTACTTCTCACTCTTACTTATAATAGCCAAATTGAATCTCGTATCGGGTTTTTATCTTTAAAACCGATACGAGATTATTTATTAAAGATCGAAACCTAGATCTTTTCTATAATTCATTCCTTCAAAGGAAAGTTTCTCAACATTTTTATACGATTGCGCAAGTGCCGATTTAAAATCAGTACCAAACGAAGTAATTGCCATTACCCTACCACCGTTAGTAACTACTTTACCATCTTTGAGTGTAGTACCTGCGTGAAATACAAGAGATTCAGTAATAGAATCAATTCCTGTGATTTCTTTTCCTTTTTCGTATGAGCCAGGATAACCACCGGAGACAGTCATAACCGTGGTAGCTGTTCTATCATCAAGCTGCAAATCTATTTCAGACAATTTCTGATCAGCAACAGCTTGTAGTAGTTCTACCAAATCATTTTGAATACGCGGTAAAACAACTTCAGTTTCAGGATCACCCATTCTAACGTTGTATTCAATAACCTTAGGATCATCACCAACTTTTATGAGTCCGATGAAGATAAAACCTTTATAAGGCATCTTATCCTTTTTAAGCCCTTCTACCGTAGGTTTTACAATTCGCTGCTCAATCTTATCCATAAAATCCTTACTCGCGAAAGGAACCGGCGAAATAGCTCCCATACCGCCAGTATTGAGTCCGGTATCACCCTCACCTATTCTTTTATAATCTTTTGCTGTTGGTAGCACTTTGTAACTATCACCATCGGTTAGCACAAAAACACTTAGTTCAATGCCATCAAGAAACTCTTCAATAACAACAGTTGCACTTGCAGCACCAAACTTCTCATCAACCAACATTGATTTTAATTCAACCTTGGCTTCGTTTAAGTCATTTAGAATAACCACACCTTTACCAGCAGCCAATCCGTCAGCTTTTAAAACGAACGGAGGATTTAGTTCTTCCAAAAATTTGAATCCGTCTTCAACAGTATCAGCTGTAAAACTTTTATACTGAGCGGTAGGTATTTCATGACGCATCATAAACTCCTTCGCAAACTCTTTACTACCTTCTAAAGTGGCCGCCAATTTTTCAGGACCGATAACTGCCACATTTTTTAATTCTTGGTCACCAAGAAAAAAATCATGAATTCCGTTTACTAAAGGATCTTCTGGACCCACCATAACAAGTTGAATATTCTCCTTTAAAACTAATTTTTTAATAGCTTCAAAATCATTTACACCAATTGGTATGTTTGTTGCAATTTTTTCTGTACCAGCATTTCCCGGTGCAACAAATAGTTTTGATAGTTTATTACTTTGTGCCAATTTCCAAGCAAAAGTATGCTCACGACCACCTGATCCTAGAATTAAAATATTCATTTTTTCAATTTTTGCAAAAATACTTCTTGCTCTTTTAACTTTTTATTTAGTAGAGAAATCTCTATGCTCTTTCTTCTGTAAGTCTTCTTGAGACAAGGATTTGAAATAATCGTATACGATATTTAACCCTTCTGCTCTGTGTACTTTTGGTTCCCACCCCAGAATTTCCTTCGCTTTTGTAATATCGGGTTGACGTTGTGTTGGATCGTCTTGAGGAAGTGGTTTATAAATCACTTTTTGTTTGGTACCTGTTAAAGCTATAATCTCCTCAGCAAATTCTTTAATAGTAGTTTCATGCGGATTACCAATATTAACCGGATCTGTATAATCACTAAATAGCAATCGGTATATTCCTTCTACTTGATCATCGATATAACAGAATGACCTACTTTGAGAACCATCTCCAAAGACGGTTAAATCTTCGCCTCGTAGCGCTTGCCCCATAAATGCAGGAACAACCCTACCATCATTTAAACGCATTCTAGGACCATAGGTATTAAATATACGAACGATACGTGTATCTAGTCCATGATGTCTATGATAAGCCATTGTAATGGACTCCATGAAGCGCTTAGCTTCATCATATACTCCACGAGGACCAATAGGACTTACATTACCGTAATATTCCTCGTTTTGAGGGTGAACTAAAGGATCTCCATAGACTTCTGAAGTCGAAGCAACCAAAATTCTGGCATTTTTCTCTTTTGCAAGTCCGAGTAAATTAAGTGTACCTAACGAACCTACTTTTAAAGTTTCAATCGGAATCTTCAAATAATCAATAGGACTTGCAGGTGATGCAAAGTGTAAGATATAATCCAACTTTCCTTCCAAATGAACAAATGTCGAAACATCATGGTGATGAAACTCGAAATGCTCTAATGGAAAAAGATGAGCTATGTTCTTTAAATCTCCTGTAATAAGATTGTCCATTCCAATGACGTGGAAACCTTCAGCAATAAAACGGTCGCACAAGTGAGAACCTAAAAAGCCCGCAGCACCTGTAATTAATATTTTTTTCATTTATTCAGAATCTAATTCCTCTTTATCTCTTGATACTTTAAGTTTACTTCTTTTAGGTTTTTCGATACTAGATTTGATTTTACCTACTTTTCTTTTCAATAAAATCTTTTGTTTTAATGTTGTGAAATTATAGTTGTACTTGAAAAACACATATCCAAGTATGATAATTACAGATATCAAAAAGATTACCATTCCTAAATTTTCCGCTTTACTACCTAAAACTATAAATAATACTACAAATACTAAATTAAAACAGCCTATTATAAAGCTTGCCTGTTTATGACTTAAACCCCAAAAGTCAATTAAAACATGGTGCGTATGATTACGATCCGGGGAAAAAGGTCCTTTCTTGTTGGCTATTCTTATCGCAAATACCCGTGCAGTATCAAAAAGAGGAACAATTAAAATACTTATAGCAATAAGTGGTGCGTTTTCTAACAAAAATGGTAAACCAACATAAGCATCTGGGGTAAGTGCTAAAAACTTCAAGGTTAAAACACTAATAATAAAACCAACAATAAGTGATCCGGTATCACCCATAAAAATTTTTCTTTCTGAAGAAATATTAAACCCGAAAAAAGCCAGCAAACACGCATTTAAGGATACACTTAATAATGCAAAAAAATACTCCCCAGTTGTATAAAAAATAGTAGTATATATC
>JANQUX010000145.1 GCA_030730545.1 Maribacter sp.
CCACGTTGGTCGCACGACGGTAAAAAAATCATCTATAAATCGAACCAAACCGATGAAAAAATGAAGTTGTATGTAATGTGGATGGATACCAAAGAAATTGCTCCGCTAACAAATACCCCAAAAACTCCAGGCGCAGTTAGTTGGTCTAATGATGACCGCTATTTAGCATTTACCATGTTTGTACCAGAAGCGGAAGAGTCTATTGTAAAACTACCTGCAAAACCTGAGGGTGCGAAATGGAATACTCCACCAACATATATCGATAAATTGAACTATAGAGGTGACGGACAGGGGTATATAAAAGGCGGTCATGACCAAATATTCACGTTATCTATTGATGGCGGAACTCCTAAACAATTAACGACAACTAAATTTGACCACGGTGCTCCTGTTTGGGCTAAAAATGACAAGACACTTTACTTCTCAGCGAATTTTAATCCTGATGAGGCTTTTGAACCTGCGAATAGTGAGGTATATGCGCTGAACATTTCTAACGGCGAAGTTTCTCCGTTAACTACAAGATATGGTCCTGACAGTTCACCAACAGTTTCACCTGATGGTAAGATGATTGCTTACACGGGTAATGATGATAAATTAATGGGATACCAAATCACGAATTTATATGTGATGAATACCGATGGTACAAACTCAAAATTACTTTCTGGAGATTTTGATAGAGATATAGCCAATACGCAATGGGCTAACGATGGTAAAGGTCTTTATTTTCAATATGATACTGAAGGTGCTACCAAAATCGGACATATTACTTTAGAAGGAAAAGTAACTACATTGGTTGAAGGTCTAGGTGGTTTGTCATTAGGAAGACCTTACAATGCAGCTGATTTTACAGTTTCTACTAATTCAAAATTTGCCTATACCTTAGGGAATACAGAGCACCCATCGGATTTAGGGGTTAGCGATAAAAAAGGTTCTAAGCGATTGACTTTTGTTAATGATGACCTTTATTCTTTTAGAGATATAGGCAAAACTGAAGAAATTTGGTGGGAGTCTTCTTATGACCAACAAAAGATTCAAGGTTGGGTGGTTACTCCGCCAAACTTTGATTCTACTAAAAAGTATCCATTTATCCTTGAAATTCATGGCGGACCGTTTACGAGCTATGGTTCTGTATATAGTGCCGAAATACAAGCATATGCTGCTGCGGGTTATGTGGTTTTGTACAGCAACCCAAGAGGAAGTACGAGTTACGGAGCGGAATTTGGGAATTTAATTCACCATGATTATCCTAACCACGATTATGACGATTTAATGAGCGGTGTAGATGCTGTAATTGAAAAAGGATATGTTGATACTGATAATCTTTTCGTGACCGGTGGAAGTGGCGGCGGTGTGCTTACTGCTTGGATAGTGGGAAAAACAGACCGATTTAAAGCTGCCGTAGTTGCCAAGCCAGTAATTAACTGGACAAGCTTTGTATTGTACGCAGATGGTGCTGCTTTTTTCTCTAAATACTGGTTCGGTAAAAAACCATGGGAAGATCCAGAAAATTATTTTAGACGTTCTCCTTTAATGTATGTAGC
>JANQUX010000146.1 GCA_030730545.1 Maribacter sp.
GAATATTTTAAAGGAATAGACAAAATTAAATTTGAAGGCAAGGAATCTGACAATCCGCTAGCTTTTAAATATTATAATCCGGATCAAGTAGTGGCTGGTAAAACCATGCGTGATCACTTTAAGTTTTCAACCGCGTACTGGCATACCTTCTGTGGTCAAGGTTCAGATCCATTTGGTCCTGGTACACAGAATTTTGAATGGGATAAATCATCAGACGCTATTCAAGCGGCAAAAGATAAGGCAGATGCTGCTTTTGAATTTTTTGATAAAATAGGATTTGATTACTATTGTTTTCATGATTTCGATTTAATTCAAGAAGGGTCAACGTTTACAGAATCAGAAAAAAGATTGGCAACGATTACCGACTACTTGAAAGAAAAGCAAAAAGAATCGGGTAAGAAATTACTTTGGGGTACTGCAAACTGTTTCTCAAATCCAAGATATATGAACGGTGCTGCAACCAATCCAGATTTTAATGTATTGGCAAGAGCAGGTGGTCAAATTAAATTAGCATTAGATGCTACGATTGCTTTAGGTGGAGAAAACTATGTATTCTGGGGAGGTAGAGAAGGTTATATGTCTTTACTAAATACAGATTTAGGTCGTGAGGTTGATCACTTGGGTCAATTTTTAACCATGGCAAGAGATTATGCTCGTAGCCAAGGGTTTAAAGGAAACTTTTTCATAGAGCCAAAACCTATGGAGCCAATGAAGCACCAGTACGATTTTGATTGTGCTACAGCAATCGGTTTCTTAAAAGAGTACGGTTTAGAGAACGATTTTAAAATGAATATTGAGGTAAACCATGCAACGTTGGCACAACATACGTTTCAGCACGAGATTGCTGTAGCTGCTAAAGCAGGTATGTTAGGTAGTATGGATGCTAACAGAGGTGATTACCAAAATGGATGGGATACAGATCAGTTTCCAAATAACATTCAAGAAACGACAGAAGCAATGTTGGTATTCTTAGCTGCTGGAGGTTTGCAAGGTGGAGGTGTTAATTTTGATGCCAAAATAAGAAGAAATAGTACAGATTTAGAAGATGTATTTCATGCACATATTGGTGGGGCAGATACTTTTGCTAGAGCTTTGATTACAGCAGATAAAATCATCTCATCATCTTCTTACAATAAACTACGTGAAAACAGATATAGCTCTTTCGATTCTGGTAAAGGAAAAGATTTTGAGAATGGTAAATTGAACATGAAGGATCTGTACTCAATGGCCAAAGAAAATGGTGAATTGGAATTACAGAGCGGTAAGCAAGAATTGTTTGAGAACATTATCAACCAATATATATAAATTATATAGCCCTAGAACTATTGAAAATTAGTTTGATTTTGGGTGTAAAAATTTATAATAAATGAAGTAATCTGTCCCTTGGTTTTCCATTAGGGACAGTTTGCTTTAACCAATAATTTAAAGTGTCAATTTAAATCTGTTCTTTTGTAGTTATAAATTATGAAAAAAGTAACTCTAAAGGATATTTCCGGACATTTTGGTGTTTCTATCTCTACCGTTTCTAAAGCGATAAATGATAGTCACGAAATCAGCAATGACCTTAAGCTTAAGATTCAGGCATACGCCAAGGAAAAGCACTATAAACCAAATAGACTTGCACTTAATTTATTGAATAGAAGCACCAAAACTATTGGTGTAATCGTACCTAATATTTTAAATTACTTTTTTGTTCAGGTACTTTATGGTATCGAAAAGGTAGCCAATGAAAGTGGTTATAACATCATTAGCTGTATTAGTAATGAATCTAGTGCCAAAGAGACCAAAACACTTGAATTTTTTGATGCAGGTACGGTAGACGGCGTAATTATGTCTTTAGCAGAAGAAAGTCAGAATGAAGACACGCATGAAGCATTAATAGATGTAATTAATAACGATATTCCCGTAGTACTTTTTGATAGGGTATCAGACAACGTGCAATGTGATAAGGTAGTTGTAGATGATTTTGAAGCAGGATATAAAATTACCAAACACTTAATACACATTGGTTGTAAAAATATTGCTGTAGTTAACCCTATATCGAGTTCTAGCGTTGGTAAATTAAGAATACTAGGCTATAAAAAAGCACTCGAGGAATTTGAAATTCCCTTCGATCCCAAATTGATTATTAATCTTACGATAAAAGATGATTTAGATTTATTAATGTCCTTTTTACTCAACTATAAAACTATAGAAGGTATTATCGGTATTGATGAACTAATTGCTGTTCAAGTATTAGAGGTAGTTAAAGCAAGAGGGTATAATGTGCCTAATGATATTTCAATAATTGGCTTTACCAACGGACAGTTGTCAAAATACGTAACTCCGTCACTAACAATGGTGAGTCAGCATGGTAAATATATAGGGGAGCAAACAGCTAAATTGTTGATTAATAGAATTAAAAACCCTGGTTTGCCTTATGAGACTAAGGTTGTGAAAACGAGCTTGCTGGTAAGAGATTCAACAAAAAAACTACAATAAACTAGATCATATCTGGGTGCGGGTGTTCCCATTGCCCACGATAATCGCGTTGCAATAGAGCGGTAGCTTCTGGGTCGTTCAATACTGTTCTACTTTTTGGGTCATAGATTAAGGGTCTTTTCAGATCCATCGATAAATTTGCCAAAATACAGCTAGCAGTAGAAATATGGCCGTTTTCAATATCAGCCACTGGTGTAGTGTTCTTTTGTATGGCATTCAAGAAATCTATCATATGCTTGCGAGTAGCAGGTGCAGCATGCAGTTCAATGTCTTTTTCAGTTAGATCTTCGGGATATTTCTCTTTCTCATAAAGGACATCAAAACGAATAGATTCACTTCCATCTACGGGAATAAATTCAGCCTTCATCACATCGCCCTTGAGGACACCTTTTTCTCCATAGATTTTAAAAGCCCACGGATAATCTGTGTCATCTGGGTTTCCCCATGTTCTATGCTGCCAATTACAATTATGACCGTCATACTCGAATACGGCGGATTGTGTGTCAGAAATGTTCGATTTTCCATCTTTCTGAACAAAAATGCCACCTTCAGAACTAATACGTTTTGGCCACCCTAAATCTAGCATCCAACGAACGGTATCTAGCATATGTACACACATATCACCTGTAATTCCGTTTCCATATTCTCGAAACGAACGCCACCATCTTTTATGAGGCAGACCATCGTAAGGTCTCATAGGTGCCGGACCTGTCCACATTTCATAATCAAAAAAATCGGGCACTTCTTGCTCTGGCGGATTACCATTTGCACGCATGTGATAATAGCAACTCATATCAACATGACCAATAGTGCCTAGCAACCCCGTATCAATAATTTGTTTTTTAGCGGCTACAAGATGCGGAGTACTTTTTCGCTGTGTACCCACTTGCACAACTCTGTTATATTTTCTAGCAGCAGCGACCATTGCTTCACCTTCCATAACATCAACGCTGATCGGTTTTTGAACATAAACGTGAGCTCCAGATTTTAATGCTGCAATACAGGTTAAGGCATGCCAATGATCGGGTGTGCCTATGAGTACAATATCTAATTTGTCGCTTTGCAGCATGGTTCTATAATCGGTAAAAAGCTTTGGCATTTTGCCATTTTTTTGCCGCTCAGAAACTAACTGTGCCGCAGTATTTAATTGATTCGTATCAACATCACAAAGTGAAACCACTTCTATATTTGCTACTTGAATAAGACGTAATAAATCGCTCGTACCATACCAACCAGTGCCTATAAGAGCTACTTTTTTAGGCTTTTCGTTTGCGAAAAATTCGAATCCGTATGAGCTAAATGAAGTAAGCAATAAAGATGCTGAAGCAGCTTTAATAAAATTTCGACGCTTAAGGGATGTTGGTTGATTAGACATGGCAAGTTGAATTTTAGTAGCTTATGAACATCACAAATTAAGTAGTTAAGATAGCAAATTCTTCAAAAAAAATATTCAATGTTTGTGAATTTGTTAATATGAGTCATATGTAGCTATATTTAAATCAAAATTTTACCAATTATAATGAATATACGTTTTATACTGATAATGCTGTGCCTGGTAGTTACCACTTTTGCCAAGGCTGAGATTACACTACCTAAGATATTTTCCAATGAAATGGTATTGCAACGCGAAAGCGATGTATTGCTATACGGATGGGCAGATCCAAACGAAGAATTTACGATTTATACAAGTTGGAACGATGAGATCGTTGCCGTTAAAACAGGCAATGATGCAAAATGGCAAATCAGTGTAAAAACACCCTAAGCAGGCGGACCATTTCAAATAATCTTTAAGGGGAAAAGTAACGAAATTACTCTGAAAGATGTGTTGATAGGTGAGGTGTGGCTTTGCTCAGGGCAAAGTAACATGGAGTGGAGTGCAAACAGTAAAATTACGAACAGAGATGTTGAAGTCGAGAATGCCAACTACCCCAAAATTCGTTTGTTTACCGTAGCAAAAAGAACAGCTAAATATCCACAAGAAGATGTGGCAGGTACTTGGGTTTCATGTTCATCTGAAACCATGCAAGATTTTAGTGCGGTTGCGTATTTTTTTGCGAGAAAGGTACAGAAAGAATTGAATATTCCGATCGGATTAATAGATAACGCATGGGGAGCATCAAGTGCTGAGGTATGGACACCAGAATCTGTTTTTAAAGCACACCCCGAATTGGTCGAATCTCACAAAAAGATTGAGACAAATAAATGGGTGACGATAGAGAAATCTACTTTATACAATGGTATGACGGCACCTTTGACCAAATTTAAAATTGCTGGTGTTCTTTGGTATCAAGGGGAATCTAATACGGCAAACGCAGAAAGCTATCAAGAGCTTTTTACTAATATGATTAGATCTTGGCGCGCAGAATGGAATGACGATTTCCCATTTTACTATGTTCAAATAGCGCCTTTTAAATATGATCAAGAATTTGCGGGCGGTATGGTACGCGACCAGCAAAGAAGAACTTTGGCATTAAAAAATACAGGCATGGCCATGACCAGTGATATTTGTACCACAGAAGATATTCACCCTTTGAACAAACAAGATGTAGGCTTACGATTAGCAAATATTGCATTGAAAAATCACTACGGATTATTAGCTGATCAAAAAATTTATGGTCCGCTTTACGAATCATTTGAAGTAGACGGCAATCAATTAAAAGTGAACTTCAGCAACGCTGACGGATTATATAATAAAGAAAAGAAAATAACACTCTTTGAAGTTTCAAATGCAGCAGGAGAATGGTTTCCTGCGAAAGCAAAATTGAAGAATAACGAAATAGTAGTAAGCTCAAAGGAAGTAAAAAATCCGACAGGGGTACGATATGCTTTTAAAAATACCGACCTAGCAACGTTGTTCAATGCGGCAGGTTTGCCTGCTTCAACCTTTGTAAGTGAATAACAAAAATGCTGAAAATTACCTAATGTGCTTAAAAAGTATCCGTCCGTCCAGTAACGATGGTTATTCAGCTAAAAACACAGGTTCTTATTTTAATAAATAGTTAAATTGTAATCAATAACTAATTTCAAATTATGCAGATAAAGGAATCCTCAGAAATCTTTGATGTTATCATTGTAGGTTCAGGAGCTGGTGGTGGTATGGCTACCAAACAATTGGCAGATGCAGGTTTAAACGTAGCTGTTGTAGAAGCGGGTCCGTTTTTTGACCCAGCTGATCCAAAGACCATGACGCAATTAAAACAACCATATGATTCTCCAAGAAGAGGAGCAGGTACAGATAGAGCTTTTGGTGAATGGGATATGTCATGGGGAGATTGGGAAGTAGAAGGAGAGCCATATACGCATGCAGAAGGAACTGAGTTTAAGTGGTGGCGTGCAAGAATGCTCGGAGGACGAACCAATCACTGGGGACGTATTTCTTTACGTTTCGGACCAAAAGATTTTAAAGGAAAAACCCGTGATGGCCATGGCGATGATTGGCCAATAGGATATGAAGATGTTAAACCATATTACGATAAATTAGACAAGTTAATTGGTGTTTTTGGCACCAATGAAGGTAGAGAAAATGATCCTGACGGATTCTTTCTTCCTCCCCCGAAACCAAGATTGCACGAATTATTTTATATCAATGGCGCTAAGAAGTCAAACATACCGGTGATACCAGGTAGACTTTCAATGTTGACCAAAAGAATTAATGAAGATCGTGGCGTTTGTTTCTATTGCGGGCAATGTGGCAGATCATGTCAAATATATGCCGATTTCTCATCAGGTAGTTGCTTAATATTCCCAGCACAAAAAAGTGGTGGTAAAGTAAAGCTATTTGTAAATGCCATGGTGCGTGAGGTTACCACCAATGCTGAAGGTAAAGCAACAGGCGTATCGTACATCAACAAAGAAGATAGAAAAGAATATAAGCTTAGAGGTAAAGTAGTAGTATTAGCTGCATCTGCATGTAGTTCTGCACGAATACTTTTAAACTCCAAAAGCAAGCAACACCCTAATGGGTTAGGTAATAGTAGTAATCTAGTAGGTAGGTATTTACATGATTCTACAGGGTCTGGTGCTGCAGGTGTTATACCGGGCTTATTAAATAGAAAGACCTCTTATAACGAAGATGGTGTAGGTGGTATGCACGTATACTCACCCTGGTGGGGCGATAACTCTAAACTTAATTTCCCAAGAGGATACCATATTGAAGTTTGGGGTGGCATGAGTCAGCCAAACTACGGTTTTGGTTGGGATCCAAATGCATTGAATCAGTACTTCGGATTAAAATCTGGAGGATATGGAGAAAGCTTACGTGATGATGTTAAGAAGTACTACGGGGCCGTAATTGGTTTTGGTGGTCGTGGAGAAGCAATCGCTTATAAAGATAATTACTGTGAAATTGACCCTACTACGGTAGATCAATTTGGTATTCCTGTTTTAAAGTTCAACTATAAGCATTCAGAATACGAAGTGAATCAAGCGAAGCATATGCAAGATTCTTTTGAAGAGATTATTCATAACATGGGTGGTCATTATTTAGGTGAAAAGCCAGGTAAGGATAAAGATTACGGATTGAACAAACCAGGTGAGATTATTCACGAGGTAGGTACAACGAGAATGGGAGATGATCTTAAAACATCGGTGACCAATAAGTTTCAGCAGTTACATGATGCAGACAATGTATTTATAGTAGATGCAGGGGTTTTTGTATCTCAAGCAGATAAGAACTGTACTTGGACGATTATGGCGCTTTCATGGAGAGCATCAGATTATATCATTGAACAATTAAAGGCACAAAATATTTAGTATGATGGATAGAAGAAAGAGTTTACAAACTTTAATACTTGGTGGTGCTGCGGCAACTTCTGGGCTGGTCTTCAATTCATGTAAGACTGAAAATGGCGAATCTGTAGATCAAGATATTATAGCAAGTAGCGAAAAATATTTTGGTAGAACGCCAGAAGAATTAGATCGTATAGAGAAATTGAACGCCGAGCAATTGTTCAATGAGCATGAGATGGAAACTATTGCAGCTTTAAGTGTAGTGATACTTCCGCCAAAAGAACCACATGGTGGTCCTATAGAGGCAGAAGTGCCAGCGCTTGTAGAATTTATGGGTAAAGACATTCCAGAAATGGGGCCTATATTATTAGGTGGTTTAATGTGGTTAGATCATAAAAGTAATACGGAATTTGGTACTGAATTTAAGTCGGCTACTTTAGAGCAGAAAAAGCAAATTTGTGATGAAATCTGCTGGCATGATATAGAGAAACCTTTAAGCGAGCAACCATTAGAAATTCAATTTTTCTACACCATGCGTGGTTTAACTGTTACAGGGTACTATACTTCTAAAGTAGGTATTGCAGATTTAGGATATAAAGG
>JANQUX010000147.1 GCA_030730545.1 Maribacter sp.
ACCTTTCAGATAATTGTATTTACTGGTACTTGGCAGGCTCTTCCAAAAATATTGATTTACATGGGTAGAAAAGCTGGGTTGCATGTAGCAGTTGATGGTACAAGAGGCGCATTCTGGTGCTTTACCTGCTAGGTTTCTCATGGCTACCACAGGCTCACTTTTCCAAAGTTGCTCTAAATCATTATCGATTTTGAATTTTTCTAATCCTAGATGATAACAGGGTAACACTAGTTCGTTAAACGGACTTATAACCACTGTATCTTCTCCGGCAAAACAAACAGGGTCTTCTATCTTATTACCACCATTTTTGCGTAAGGTGATAAACCCTTCGTTTAAGAATACGTTTTTTCGTTTGCCGTAATCAGAGAGCTGTTTCAGTTGCTCCTCGGTAAACATAGAATCTGTATTCAGTACTTGGTAATCAAACATTGGATTTAAAATCAGAACTAGGGATTTTGAAACACAAAAGGCTTGAAGAGCTTCTATCTCGTGTAAGTTATTTGGCGTAACGGTAAATAGAATATCTGGTCGCTCGCCCAAACTCTTTGCTATATCTATAGATTCCATTACATGATCGTAACAAACTACCTTACGAGAGGCATTGTGCGTATCTCTATCAAATGAGTCTAAAGAAAAATGCAACATATCTACTTTCCCTTTGAGCTCTTCAGCTCGTTTTGGGTAAAGCAACGCATTAGTGGTCACGGTTGTAATAAACTTTAGCTTTTTTGCTAAAGCCAAAAAATCTCCCAATTCTCTATGCAATAAAGGCTCTCCTCCCGTAAAATCTATAACCCTTACTTTTAGCTTTTTTAAAGCTATTAAATTAGCTTCTACTTGCTCAAAACTGATGTATGGTGAAGGTTTTTCCCATATATCACAGAAAGAACACGAGGCATTGCAACGATACGTAACGTAGTAGTTACATAAAACAGGGTGATTTGTGAGTTTTATCGCCAAACCTTAACCAAATAATTCTGAAAAAACTTGTGACAAATTAGAAACCTTAACTATCTGTATTTTAAAATCTTGTATCTCTTTAGATAATTTATTAAATGAAGAGATAAATATCTTTTTAAATCCAAGTTTCTCCGCTTCTGATATTCTATTTTCTATTCGGTTTACTGCTCTTATTTCTCCACCCAAACCTACTTCACCGGCAAAAGAATAATCATTAGAAACCGCTATTTCTTGGTAAGACGAAACAATAGAAACACAAATGGCTAAATCCATCGCAGGATCGTCTACTTTTATACCGCCAGCTATATTTAAAAACACATCTTGGGTACCTAGTCTAAAACCTCCTCGTTTTTCCAAAACTGCCAAAAGCATTTGTATTCTTTTGTTGTCGTAACCTGTACTACTTCTTTGGGGTGTGCCGTAGGCGGCATTACTCACGAGAGACTGAATTTCTATCAGCAGTGGTCGGTTTCCTTCCAATGAAGCACCGATACTTATTCCAGCAAGATCACCATCTTTTTGAGAAATCAAGATTTCGGATGGATTAGAAACTTCTCTGAGTCCAGCACCTTGCAT
>JANQUX010000148.1:0-1484 GCA_030730545.1 Maribacter sp.
CACATGATGTAAAAGGAAATGCACTCTACGGATATGTTATTTTAAAGGAAACAGGAGAAAGCAGAGATCGCGATAATCTAAGAAAAGAAATTAATCAACAGATTACAGAACATGTTGGTCCTATTGCCAAACTAGATAAGATTCAGTTTGTAAACGGACTTCCTAAAACGCGTAGCGGTAAAATTATGCGTAGAATTCTTCGTAAAATTGCCAGTAACGACACCAGTAATTTAGGGGATACAAGTACTTTACTTAATCCTGAAATTGTTCAAGAAATAATGGATAATTCTTTATAGAGGATTATTCAATTCTCAAGAAGAATAATTACAAAATCCATAAGAATCATTTAAACATGAGTCTGATGGATTTTTATTTTCTAAAAAACATTCGATTTTAAATGAGCCTAAGTTCGGAGGTTTACAAAAAACAATTCTATGCTTAATTTGTAAATGCACGATTACTATCAAAAAGAGGACGCGTTTTAAAGACCATAAACAACAGTACGGATAGGAGTCCGCATACCCCTAAACCAGCAAACAATGCCCAAACCGAATCTTCAATAAAGCTACCCACGAATATAGATATCGGTATAGAAAGAATGGTAGAGATGAATCCGGTAATCGCTGCACCTATTCCCGCAATATGGCCAATAGGTTCCATTGCAATAGATCTCATATTACCCCAAATAAATCCTAAACATAAGAACTGCAGCGAAAGAAATATCAGTAAAATAGTAATGCTGGGGTCTTTAGATCCGAAAAACAGTACAGTATATAATAAGGCTATAAAAGTAAAAGCAACCAAAGCAGTAAACGATAAATTTCGCATACCGAAACGCAGCACCAAGGTACCGTTCATCAAAGTTGAAAATCCGACTGAAAGTGCCAACCCTGCAAACACATAAGGGAAAGTTTCTGTGAGTCCGTAAAGCTCCTCAAAAACGTGTTGAGCAGAACTTAAATAGACCAAAAAAGAACCGGTAATAAATCCTGAAATCATAGTACAAGAAACCGTCTCTTTATATTTAAATATTTCTTTAGTACCTCTTATAAATACATGAAACGAGAATGGCACTTTGTATTCGGGCTTCAATGTTTCCTCTTGTCTTTTATAAAACCAGATCCCCACTAATAAAGCAAAAAATAACTGTAAATAAAAGATACCTTGCCACCCGGTATACCCCATAACCGCTTTACCTATAGCTGGTGCCACCACAGGTACGAGAATAAAAAAGGCCGTAACAAATGACATGATTTTTGCCATATAATCGCCGCGATAGGTATCTCGAATAATAGAAATACTTATAGTTCTTGGAGCCGATAGACCTACACCCTGTAATATACGCCCAACAAGCATGATCTCTAAATTAGGGGCTAATAGACAAATGATACTTGCAACCAAAAAAACGGTAAACCCGAAGTATACAATTGGTTTTCTACCAAGACTGTCTGATAGTGGTCCAAAGAACAACTGCCCTACTCCCA
>JANQUX010000148.1:1494-3428 GCA_030730545.1 Maribacter sp.
GTGTAGGATCAAGACTATTTATCGATACACCAATATCTGCCATCGCTGGCAAAATTGCGTCGATAGTTAACGCTACAATTGACATTAAAGAAGCCATTAAAGCAACAAACTCAAAATTCGGTTTTACCTGTTCATTCTGCATCATGCAAAAATAAGGCTTAACAATTCATGCAATGTTATTAAAAGTTGATTTTTGAGTTTAGGGTTTTTTGAAATTCAAATATGTACTTTTGCAATAAATTGAATTGTATGCTGATTATAGGTATCGCCGGTGGAACGGGTTGTGGAAAAACTACTGTGGTAAATCAAATTATAAATGAATTACCAAATGAAGAAGTTGGGGTAATTTCACAAGATTCATACTATAACGATTTATCTCATTTATCGCTAGAAGAAAGAAGAAAAACCAACTTTGACCACCCAAGTTCAATAGATTTTGCACTTCTTGAACAACATTTGATTGCCCTTAGAAACGGACAATCTATAGAGCAACCGGTATATTCATTTTTAGAATGCAATAGAACTGCAAAGACTATACTTACGCACCCTACCAAAGTTATCATCGTTGAAGGAATTTTAATTATGACTAACTCTGCCATTCGTAAAATGTTCGATATTAAAATATTCGTACATGCAGATACCGATGAAAGACTGATCAGAAGATTAAAGAGAGATGTAAACGAAAGAGGCTGGAATTTAGATGAAACGATAGAGAAATACCAATCTGTAATTAAGCCAATGCACGAGCAGTTTATTGAGCCAACAAAAGAGTATGCAGATATTATAATTCCGAATAATAAATACAATACGGTTGCCGTTGAAATTGTAAAGAGTATCATCAACGAAAAAATCATGCAAGAATAATGGCATTCAAAGATTTAAAACAAAAAAAATGGTTCAAAATCATGACCAATATGTATGTATTGGTGCTGTCCGTTTTTGTTGTTTGGATGCTTTTTTTTGACACCAATTCACTACTAATTCATCTAGAGTTAAGAAAGGAAATAAAGAAACTAGAGAAAACCCAAGATTTCTTAAAGGATGAAATAGCTAGGGATAAAAAGATTATTGAAAAATTATCTGATAAAGATGAGCTTGAGCGCTTTGCTCGAGAAGAATACTACCTTAAGAAAAAGAACGAGGAAATTTATCTTATCGAATACGAGGATAGTTTAAAATTGAAGGATAAAGAATAGTTTTCATATCATTTTAATACGTTTTACACTTTCTACATACTACACAATAATCAGCGACTTAACCATTTCATAATTAAAAGTTTAACGCTTAATTAATAAAAACTCGGCGCTTATTCACTTAGTGTTAACAAAAAGCTTTCATTAGCCCCATAAATAATTGTATTTTTACCACCTAACTTACTTTGAACATGGGCAAGATTATTGCTATAGCCAATCAAAAAGGAGGCGTAGGTAAAACTACCACTACAGTTAACTTAGCTGCCTCTTTAGGTGTAATGGAAAAAAAGGTTTTATTAATCGATGCTGACCCCCAAGCAAATGCAACTTCTGGGTTAGGTATTGATGTAGATGGTGTTGAACTAGGTTCATACCAACTGATGGAACATACCAGAACCGCGAGGGAAACTATTATACCGACAACTTCCCCAAATGTAGACCTTATTCCTGCACACATCGATCTTGTTGCCATTGAAATAGAATTGGTAGATAAAGAGGAGCGTGAATACATGATGAAAAAGGCTATTATAGACCTTAAAAAAGATTACGATTACATATTAATTGACTGCGCACCATCATTAGGGTTACTGACCTTAAATGCATTAACAGCTGCAGACTCGGTAATTATACCAATTCAATGCGAGTATTTTGCACTAGAAGGATTAGGTAAATTATTAAATACAATTAAGAGTGTTCAGAAATTGCACAATCCCGATTTGGATATTGAGGGCATGCTGTTGA
>JANQUX010000148.1:3438-7782 GCA_030730545.1 Maribacter sp.
TGCTGTTGACCATGTATGATTCTAGATTACGATTATCGAATCAAGTAGTTGATGAAGTAAGAAAGCATTTCGGAGATATGGTTTTTGAAACTGTAATTCAACGTAATGTAAGATTAAGTGAAGCTCCTAGTTATGGAGAAAGTATAATCAAATATGATGCTGCCAGTAAAGGAGCAACTCACTATTTGAACATGGCTAACGAGATAGTCAAAAAAAATAAGTAGACGGTTTAAGTATGGCAAAAGCGACAAAGAAACAAGCTTTAGGTAGAGGTCTTTCGGCTCTTTTAAAAGACCCCGATAATGATATAAATACGGCATCAGATAAAAATGCAGATAAAGTAGTTGGTAATATTATTGAACTTGATTTAGAACACATTGAGGTGAATCCGTTTCAACCTCGTTCTAATTTTAATGATGAGTCTATAAAAGAATTAGCTGCCTCTATTAAAGAACTTGGTGTAATTCAACCTATTACCGTAAGAAAATTAGGTTTCAACGAGTATCAATTAGTATCTGGAGAACGAAGATATCGTGCATCTAAACTTTTAGGTCTAGACACCATACCAGCATATATTCGTATTGCTAATGACCAAGAGTCATTAGAAATGGCGTTGGTCGAAAATATACAACGACAAGATTTAGATCCCATTGAAATTGCACTTTCTTACCAACGTCTTATAGACGAAATTAATCTTACGCAAGAAAGATTGAGTGAGCGTGTTGGTAAAAAACGGTCAACAATAGCCAATTACTTGCGGTTGTTGAAATTAGACCCAATTATACAAACGGGTATGCGAGACGGCTTTTTAAGTATGGGGCATGGTAGAGCTTTAGTTAATATTGACAAAAAGCAAGATCAAATTTCTCTTTACGAAAAAATAATATTTGACAATCTTTCTGTTAGAGAAACAGAGAGTGCTGTAAAAGCGTATCATGCTGATGATGTGCCTATGCAAGAAACAGTAAAGCCAGCTCAAAAAGAAGCTTCTGTTTTTGTACGAAAGGGTATAAAAGAACTTACAGATGCTTTATCGGTAAAAGTAGATATAAAATCTACTGATAACGAAAGAGGCAAAATAACCATACCATTTAAGTCTCAAGAGGAATTTGACCGTATCAAAAAATTGATAACAGGTGCGTAGCTATCTTTCATTATTTAGTACATTATTATTATTCATTAATTTCTCCTTTTCTCAAGAGGAGCAAGATTCTATAGCTAAAACTGAAATAGATAGTGTACAGGGCGACCTTGCAAAAAAAGGTATCGTTTTTAAAGATTCCGTTTCCTTCAAAAAAGCTAAAAAAGAATTCAATCCATTAGCACCGAGTAAAGCTGCATTTTACTCAGCTATTTTACCCGGTGCCGGTCAAATTTACAACAAGCGCTATTGGAAAGCACCTATTGCTTGGGGACTTATTGGTGGTAGTGCATACATGTATAGTTGGAACAATAATCAATATCAACGTTTCAGAACAGCATTTATAAGAAGACAAGCCGGCTTTACAGATGATGAATTTAATGGTGAGGGCACATTACCTCTTTTCGACGTAGACAGGTTAGAAAATCAGCAAGAGCGTTTTCAAAATGACCGCGACCTTTGGTTGGTGGCTGCAATTGGTATGTATGTATTAAATATAGTAGATGCCAATGTAGATGCGCATTTAAAACAATTCAATATTGACGATGACCTGAGTTTAGACTTTGAGCCTTATTTTGATTTCAACCAGGTAACCAACAGTCCGAATTACGGAATGGCATTAATTATAAAATTTTAAGAATGAGAATCGCACTTTTCGGATACGGAAAAATGGGACAGATGATAGAGCAGATAGCTCTAAATCGTGGTCATGAAATTGTCGCCAAAATAGACGAAAATTCTGAAAATATTGATTTTAGCACTATGGATGTTGCTATTGATTTCAGTATGCCAGAAGCAGCTTTCGGTAATATTACTAAATGTTTAGATAACAATGTACCAATAATATCAGGTACAACTGGTTGGTTAAACAAATACGATGATGCGATTACACTTTGTAATGAAAAAAAAGGAGCATTTATATATGCTTCTAATTTTAGCTTAGGAGTAAACATTTTTTTCGAGCTGAATAATTACTTGGCAAAAATGATGCAAAATCTACCAGAGTATAATGTAGAATTAGAAGAAATACATCACACTCAAAAATTAGATGCCCCCAGCGGTACAGCCATAACATTAGCAGAAGGTGTTATTGCAAACTCTAATTACAAGCAATGGAAATTAGACAGTGCATCTAAAGAAACTCTAAAAATTACATCTAAAAGAATCGGTACAGTACCTGGTACACATACCGTAGCCTATGATAGTATTGTTGACAGTATTGAGATAAAACATACTGCTCACAACAGAGAAGGTTTTGCCTTAGGCGCAGTAACCGCAGCTGAATGGATCATTGGCAAAACAGGCGTTTTCTCTATGAGAGATGTGTTAAACCTAGGTTAAAAACGTAACAAAAAACAATCTTTAAGACTCATGAATTATTGATGACTTAATAGCATCAAAAAAATTCATACTATTTCAATAAAAATTAAAGAATATGAACGGCACTCAATGGATTATTTTTATTCTCATTGTACAAGTAATACATTTTTTAGGTACTTGGAAACTTTACGTAAAAGCAGGAAGAAAAGCTTGGGAAGCAGCAATACCTGTTTACAACGCTATAGTTTTAATGCAAATTATCAATAGACCAAAATGGTGGGTTATTTTATTATTCATACCTATTATCAACTTATTGATGTTCCCGGTAATATGGGTAGAAACCATAAGAAGCTTTGGCAGAAATAGTAAATTAGAAACATGGATCGTTGTATTAACACTTGGTCTTTACATTTACTACGTGAACTACACACTAGATGTTAAATACGTTGAAGACCGTTCTTTACACCCGAAAACTGCTGCAGGAGAATGGGTCAGTTCCATTTTATTTGCTGTTGTTGCAGCCACACTAGTACATACCTATTTTATACAACCATATGTAATACCAACGGGATCATTGGAGCGCACCTTAAGAGTTGGTGATTTTCTTTTCGTAAGTAAGTTTCATTATGGTGCCAGAACGCCGATGACAACAGTTGCCGCACCAATGGTACATGATACATTACCAGGCTTAGGAATTCCTTCTTACTTGAAAAAACCACAACTACCCTACTTTAGATTACCAGGCTTTACCAAAGTAGAAAGAAACGATATTGTAGTTTTCAGTTGGCCTGCCGATACCGTTCGTGTATTTTTCAAAAAAGAAAAAGGTGTTGACAAACCAATAGACAAAAAATCGAACTATGTAAAACGTTGTGTAGGCGTACCAGGCGATTCTTTAGAAGTTCGTAATGGTTACGTTTTTATAAATGGAAAGCCATTAGAATTACCAAAAAGCGCTAAACCACAGTTTGACTACGATATCTATAGCTCTAAAGGAGTATCTTCTAGAACTCTTGATAATTTAGGTATTACAGATTTTACTAGAAAATACCAATCAAGTCCGCTGAATCAGGATCAAGTAAATGGATTAAGACCTTATTTAATAGGCTTTAATCAATCTGAGAACGGTCAATTAGAGTTAGGCACAAAAGCATCTGGTATACCTGCGAATGTGATATCTAAATATAGACTAGCATTAAAAGAGATAACTGACAGAAGACGTACTGTGCCACTAACAGCTGATATGGTTTCTTCACTAAGAAAAAATCCTGATATAGATTCTGTAGTTCAAATAGTTACGGAAAAAGGGAGAAGAGGCATCAACTTATTTCCTCAGAGTCCCGATTACCCTTGGAACTATAGTCAATTAGGACCTATTTACATTCCTCAAAAGGGAGCTACAGTAGACTTAAACCTAAAAGTTCTTCCTCTATATAAAAAGATAATAAAGGAGTACGAAGAGAATGAGATTTCTGTATCTGGCAATCAAATAAGCATAAATGGCACCCCAGCTACCAGCTATACTATCAAACAAGATTACTTTTGGATGATGGGTGACAATAGAGATCACTCTGAAGATAGTAGAGCTTGGGGTTATGTGCCAGAAAACCATATTGTCGGAACACCTATTTTCATATGGATGAGTTTTGATAATTTCACGGAAGGTATTAGCAACTGGAGACCAAGATGGGATCGTATATTCACTACAGTGAATGGCGATGGAGAACCACAATCTTATTTCAAGTATTTCTTAATACTTTTAGTAGCCTATTTTGTAGGTAACTGGTTTTGGAAACGTAAAAAGGATAAAAAGTGAAATTAATTCATCCCTCTTATTTTCCGAATATACTTACGTTCAGTTATATTATGCACCACCCAATTTG
>JANQUX010000149.1 GCA_030730545.1 Maribacter sp.
AAGGACACCCTCTTATACATCTGTTTCTAAACTGACATTTACTTCTACCGTCAAACTGTTTTGTGCCGGTTAGGTGTGCTGTTCTACCAGCGGTAACTACACGACCATCAAATTTCTCGGCTACTTTCTCTCTAAAAACTTGTTCTACACAATTTAGGTCCATCATCGGTAAAAATTTACCGTCTGGTAATTGGTCTAAACCTAAGTTTTCACCACTTACGCCAATATACTCTTCCACCTTATCGTACCAAGGAGCAATATCTTGGTAGCGAACAGGCCAATCTACGGCAATACCTTCTTTTTTGTTTGCTTCAAAATCAATATCGCTTAAACGGTAACTTTGACGTCCCCATTGCAACGAACGACCGCCTAAGTGATACCCTCGCATCCAATCGAATCTTTTTGTTTCGTTGTATGGGTGCTTTAAATCATTAACAAACCACATATTACTTGCTTGGTTTGTAGTATAACCTGTTCTATTTTGCTTTGGTTGCTGTTCTATAATTTCTTTGGTCGGTTCACCTGCATTAGGAAAATCCCAAGGATCTTTATTTGCCGTTTCGTAATCTTCTATATGCTTTACCATTCGACCACGTTCTAAAACCAGTGTTTTAAGACCTGCCTCGCATAGTTCTTTTGCGGCCCACCCACCACTTATTCCTGTTCCTACGACAATTGCGTCATACGACTCTTGTTCTTCGTTATAATAAAATTTGCTCATAAAAGTTGTTTATTCTCTAAATTTATTAAATATAAAATTAATTCTATACATTTAATGTCCATTCTTCTTGCGAAATTCTCTAAAACAGGTATCTAGTTAGATTAATGTACCTATTCATAATTTTAACGCTAGCAAATAGCGTTATATTTCAAACAACAACAAACTACCAAAAATGAAAAGAAAAAAATTTATCCGTTTGGCCTCTACCGTGGCCATTGGAATCTCGTTACTAGGAGCTTACGGTTGTAAGGAAACAAAGAAAGAAAAAGTAGAAAATTCTGAAGGCGTTGCAAATAACAGTACTGAAGAACCTTTTTTCGAATTATCATTGGCACAATGGTCTATGCATAAAATGATCAACGAAGACGGGGTTGATCCCTATTCTTTTGCCGAGAAAGCAAAAAACTGGGGGTTTACAGGTCTAGAATATGTTAGTCAACTCTATAATCCAGAATTGGCAGATGCTGGTTATTCTGAGGAAGCAATGGCAAATTTTGTAGCAAAATCTAATGCAGAGGCTGAAAAATACGGAATGAAGAATGTGTTGATCATGATAGATGGTCAAGGAAATTTAGCGGTTAATGACGAGGCAGAAAGAAACGAGACAGTAGAGAAGCATAAAAAATGGGTAGATGCTGCAGCAGCGATGGGTTGCCATGCTATTCGAGTTAACCTTAATGGTAGTAATGTGCCAGAAGAATGGATTAAAAATTCTGTCGACGGACTTACAAAATTAGCGACTTATGCAAAAACCAAAAATATTAATATTTTGGTAGAAAATCATGGCGGATTATCATCTAACGGAGAGCTTCATGCGCAGGTGATGAAAACCGTTAATATGGATAATTGCGGTAGTTTACCTGATTTTGGAAATTTCTGTATGGAACGTAAACCAGAAAGTCGGGACTGTTTAAAAGAGTATGATAAGTATAAAGGTGTTAAAGAATTAATGCCATATGCTAAGGCCGTTAGTGCAAAATCTAACAATTTCGATGCTGACGGGTATGATACAGGTATCGATTATGTTCAGATGTTAAAAATTGTAAAAGAAGCAGGTTATACCGGTTTTGTAGGTGTAGAATTTGAAGGTTCTGAAATTAGTGAAGAAGCAGGTATTATTGCTACTAGAGATCTTTTGTTGAAAGCAGCAAAAGAAATAGAATAATCAAGAGTGTGATTTATGGAGACTTTTTTTAATGAAATATTCGATTATAATTTTCACTGTAATAAGAAGCTAATAGAGCAGTGTTTAGCGCTAAATATGGTTCCGCCAGAAACCATGCGTTTATTTAGCCATGTCTTAAATGCGCATCATCTTTGGAACGCGAGGGTTTTAAATAAACCTAGTGAATACGAAGTTTGGCAAGAACATGATGTAAAAAATTGGGCAGATATTCATTATGAAAATCAGCGTAGTTCATTTGAGATAGTTTCTAATGCCGATAGTTTTGATAAGCGTATTGACTATGAGAATAGCGAAGGGCGATTGTTTACCAATACCTTGCAAGATATTCTTTTTCATATCATCAACCATTCTACTAATCATAGAGGGCAAATTGCCGTAGATTTTAGAAATAATGATGAAATTCCGATGAGTTCAGATTATGTGTATTACAAAAGATAGATGAAAAATAAAGTCAGAGCACAGCTTTGCTTCATGATGTTTCTAGAATTTTTTATCTGGGGTGCATGGTTTGTAACCCTAGGTACATTTTTAGGAAACAATTTAAAAGCAACAGACGGTGAAATAGCCTTGGCATTTTCAACACAATCATGGGGAGCTATTATTGCTCCCTTTGTTGTTGGTATAATAGCCGACAGATATTTTAATGCTGAGAAAATCTTAGGAATTTTACATCTTCTAGGCGCAGTTCTTATGTATTTTATGTACCAAAGTTCTGCTTTCGATGATTTCTATATGCTGGTTCTGGTATATATGATTTTATATATGCCCACATTAGCATTGGTAAATTCGGTCTCTTTTAATCAAATGAAGAACCTAGCCAAGGAGTTTTCTATGGTTCGTGTTTTTGGAACTGCAGGATGGATCATTGCGGGACTTTCAATTAGCTACATTTTTAGCTGGGACCAAGGTGAAAATATTGGACAAGGTGTATTGAAAAATACTTTTTTAATGACAGCGATAGCATCATTAATATTAGGATTTTTCAGCTTTACCCTACCTAAAACACCACCTAAAGCCGCTAGTTCAGAAAAATTAAGGTTGAAAGATATTTTAGGCTTAGATTCTTTAAGTTTATTTAAGGATAAGAATTTTTTAATATTCTTTATCTCGTCAGTATTAATATGTATTCCGTTGGCATTTTACTATCAGAATGCGAATCCGTTTCTTGTTGAAATCGGGATGGATAACCCTACAGGAAAAATGACGTTAGGTCAAATTTCTGAAATTGCCTTTATGTTATTACTACCTTATTTCTTTACCAAATTCGGCTTTAAAAAAACTATTCTTGTGGCCATGGCAGCTTGGGTAGTTAGGTATTTACTATTTGCTTTTGGTGATGTTGAAGAACTTGGTTTCATGTTGATAGTAGGTATTGCACTGCATGGTATATGTTATGATTTTTTCTTTGTATCAGGGCAAATCTATACCGATAGCAAAGCAGGTGAAAAGTTCAAAAGCTCAGCACAAGGTCTTATAACATTGGCAACCTATGGTGTGGGTATGTTAATAGGTTTTTGGGTCGCAGGTAAAATATCTACCGCATATCTTTTAGAAGACGGTAAACATTTGTGGGAAACGATTTGGATGTATCCGGCCGGTTTTGCGTTGGCTGTTTTTATTTTGTTCGCCATTTTCTTTAAAACCGAGAAAATAGAATATCAGTCTTAGATTAATTCTTTAATTTAAACGCCTGAAAATTGTTACTTACCTAGTGGTATTTTTATTTTTAATGCCTCAATTCGGTAAGCAGTTTTCTAATTAGAACAATAATGTTCATCTGAAGAGATTTTAAACAATACTATTTTCAATAAAAACAACAACAAAAACAACAAAAATGCCAAAGAAAATACGATTAGGAATATTAGGTGGAGGAGGAGATTCATTAATAGGAGTGTTGCACAGAGTAGCATCATTCATTAATGATAATTATGAAATAACAGGTGCTGTTTTTAATCCTGATTTTGATGCCAGCATTGAATTTGCAAAAGAAATTGATGTTCCTTTAAACCGAATCTATAAAGATTTTGACACCTTAATTGAAGAGGAATTAAAATTGCCAGAAGATGAGCGTATTCAAGTATGTTCTATTCTTACCCCTAACTTCTTGCACTACCCAATGGCTAAGAAGTTGTTAGATAATGGGTTTCACGTCATTTGTGAAAAGCCGATGACCACTACGTTAGATGAAGCAAAAGACTTGCAGAAATCTCATGAGAAAGCGGGTACGGTTTTCGCTTTAACGCATACGTATACAGGTTACCCAATGGTGCGTCAAATGCGTGAAATGATCAAGGCTGGTGCTTTAGGTAAAATACATAAGGTTGATGCCGTGTATTACCAAGGTTGGATCAATACTATTATTCACGACAAAGAGAAAAGATCTTCTGTTTGGAGATTAGACCCAAAGAAAGCAGGTATTAGCTCTTGTATGGGCGATATCGGTGTTCATGCTTTTAACCTTGTCGAATATACTACTGGGCTTAAAATCAACGAACTACTATGCGACTTCAACTATCTGTATGAAGATAACCAGATGGATGTTGATGGTACCGTTCTTATACGTATGGGAAACCATGTTAAAGGTGTTATTAGAGGTAGTCAAGTAGCTACTGGTGAAGAAAACGGACTTGCAATTTCAATCTATGGCGAGAAAGGTGCTTTTCGTTGGGAGCAAGAGCGCCCTAACTTCTTATATAAATTAAGCGATACTGAACCAACACAAATATATAAGCCAGGTCATGCCTATAATTCTGCCCTGTCTTTAGATGGTACTAAATTGCCAGCTGGTCACCCAGAAGGTATTTTTGATTCTATGGCAAACATTTATAAAGGTGTAGCGAAAGCAATTAGAGGACAAGAATATAACAGTGGCGAATTCCCAACCATGACAGACGGTGTTCGTGGAATGAACTTTATTGAAGCAACCGTAGATTCTCATAAAAGCGGAAATACTTGGGTAGCTTTAGAAAACTAAAAAGTAATTATTGAGTACAAAAAAGAGCCGCAATTTGCGGCTCTTTTTGTTTTATAAAATTTAAATGATATTTAAGAATTTACCACTTTAAAATGTTGGCATACAACGATCATACTTTCTCTTGGTTCTCTTTTGAATTGTTGTAATTCTCTGGTGAAAAAGTCCCAATGATATTTTTTCCAACTGTCTAATGATTTGTCTCCATTTGCTTCTAATTGAGCATAAGTCGAATCAATACTAAAATACGGTTTAAGAGAAACGGCGGTGGTGGCTACTATGCATTGTGCTTCACCACTCCAATTCGTAACTACAATATAATCTCCTATTTTGGGCAAAGGTTCTTTACGGTTTTGTAAACCTAGTAAAGAATGTGAAATTGCCTTTCTAGCTCCGCTCTGTATTAATCTGGCGTTTTCGTTGGCATCGTGTTCATTGTCGCCAAAATACATTGTTTTAGGTGTCTCGTGAAAGACATCTTCGAGGTGATTTTTTAAATAACTACCCCACATATTTCTGGCTGAAGCATTTTCCATAAATTGTTATTTTCTTTAAGCTATAGGATTTAATAAACGTTATAATCGGTAATTAATTTTAACGTTAAGCGAATTTACCTGCTTTTAATTGTTCGGCTGCATGGTTTGCTGCTCTTGCCGTAAAAGCCATATAGGTTAATGACGGATTTACACAGCTAGATGATGACATAAACGCACCATCGGTCACATAAACATTCGGCACCAAATGTACTTGATTATTTTTATTTATAATCGAAGTCTTTGCACTGTGCCCCATTCTTGCACCGCCCATTTCATGAATGCCTAAACCTGGTCCGCTAGGTTCATCATAAGAAGAAACATCTTTAAAACCAGCTTCTTCGAACATTGTTACTATTTCTTTTTTAATGTCTTCGCGCATTTTATACTCGTTCTCTTTAAACTCAACATCAAAAGCCAATTGCGGTAATCCCCATTTGTCTTTTTCAGTAGGGCTTAGGGTAACTCGATTATCGTCATAGGGTAAGAACTCGCCAAATCCTGTAACACCTATCGTCCAGCTTCCTGGTTTTAGTACAGATTCTTTTAGCTCTTTTCCGTAGCCTAATTCGCCAATTTCTTTAGACCAGTCTCCTCTACTTGCTGTACCTTGATAACCGAAGCCACGTAAATACCCTTCTCTTTTTGTTTTCTCGTTCAGGTTTACAAAGCGAGGTATATAGAATCCGTTGGCGCGTCTGCCTTTATAATACTTATCTAAGTAACCATCAACTTTAGCAGTTGCTCCAAGTTTGTAATGGTGGTCCATGATACCTCTTCCTAAAGCATCAGAATCATTACCTAATCCGTTAGGAAAACGTTCAGATTTAGATTGCAATAAAATACCAACTGAAGCCATGGCCGATGCACAAAGAAAAATCACCTTTGCCTTAAATTCTAATTTCTCATTGGTTTCTGCATCAATAATACGTACCCCTGTTGCTTTTTTTGTGGTATCATCATAGATGATTTCATGCACTATAGAGTTAGGTCTTAAGGTCATATTGCCGGTACGTTCAGCAGCCGGTAATGTAGATGAGTTACTGCTAAAATACCCTCCAAATGGGCATCCTCGCCAACAACGGTCTCTATTTTGGCATGTTCCACGACCTTCAAAGGTTGCATTAGGGTCTGTAATGTGTGCCGTTCTACCGATTGTAACCAATCTACCATCATCAAACTTATCGGCAGTGGTTTTCTTAAAATCCTCTTCAACACAATTCAACTTCATAGCGGGTTGAAATATGCCATCGGGCAGTACTTCTAAACCTAATTTTTCGCCACTTACCCCAATATATTTCTCGACTTTATCGTACCAAGGCGAAATATCTTTATATCTAACAGGCCAGTCTACACCAACGCCTTCTTTTTTATTCGCATTAAAATCAATATCGCTCCATCGATAGCTTTGACGACCCCAAGTAAGTGATCTACCACCCACTTGATATCCGCGAATCCAATCAAAACGTTTTGTTTCTACATATGGGTGGTCAAGATCGTTTACAAAAAAGTGCTTTGAGTCTTCTGTCGGTGCCCAATTTACGCGTTTTTGTACATGATATTTTTTCTCATCTTCCTTAGATAATTTACCTTTTAAAGGGTAATCCCATGGGTCATCGTTCATCGTAGGATAATCTACTACATGCTTTACCATAGGGCCCCGTTCCAAAACAAGTGTTTTTAAGCCGTTCTCTGTTAATTCCTTAGCAGCCCAGCCACCACTTATTCCTGTTCCGACAACAATTGCGTCGAATATTTCATCTTCATTCATGCTTGAAATTTTATCTTTTTCTGATGGTAATCCCTATATTTATAGCAAATCTCCAAAGTATTGAGAAGAACCTGATACAATTCTTAAATATAAGATTTTTTGAGAGATGTGACATCCCAAATACAACAACAAATTCAAACAACAACAGATAGTATATTTTTATGAAAACAATAAAAGGACCAGCCGTATTTTTGGCACAGTTTGTAGACAGTAAAGCTCCATTTAACTCCTTGGACGGAATGTGTAAATGGGCTTCTGATCTGGGATATAAAGGAATTCAAATTCCGACGTGGGAAACTTTTTTAATTGATTTGGATAAAGCAGCGGAAAGTCAGACATACTGCGACGAGCTCAAAGCAAAAGTAAACTCTTACGGTTTAGAAATAACAGAACTTTCTACACACTTACAAGGGCAATTAGTTGCAGTGAACCCAGCATATGATTTAATGTTCGATTCTTTTGCTCCTAAAAATGTGCACGGAAACCCAAAAGCAAGAACAGAATGGGCAATGGAAACCGTTAAAAAAGCAGCGACTGCTAGTAGAAGACTTGGTTTAAATGCGCATGCC
>JANQUX010000150.1 GCA_030730545.1 Maribacter sp.
TTCCTATACATAACGAAGAGGCTTTTTTGAAAAGCACCTTAGACTCTATTTTACTTCAAACATTACCCGCAAAAAAGATTATTCTAGTTAATGATAATTCTGTGGATCGCACAGAAAGCATCATAGATGAATACTGTACAATGAGTAACCTGTTTCAAAAGGTGAACACTACTTCGTCTACACAGCACATGCCCGGCAGTAAAGTCATCAACGCATTTAGCAAGGGGATTGAATTGTTAGATGATAACTATGATGTTATTGTAAAATTAGATGCAGATATTATTTTACCGTCGAATTACTTTGAAGTAGTTAGTCAGCACTTCGAAAAAAATCAAAATTTAGGCATTTGTGGTGGATTCATTTACGAACAGAATAACGCCAAAGAATGGATTTTAAATCACCCGATGGATAAAAACCATGTTAGAGGTGCCATCAAAGCCTATTCTAAAGCTTGTTTTAAAGCGATAGGAGGATTGAAGAACGCAATGGGATGGGATACAGTAGATGAGCTCTTAGCTCAATTTTACGGCTACTCATTACAAACAGACGCAACACTTAAAGTAAAACATTTAAGACCTACGGGAAAAGCCTATAATGCCGAGGCAAAGAAGTTACAGGGTAAAGCAATGTACACTATGCATTATGGATTCATAATTACCTGTATTGCCTCTATAAAAATGGCAATCAAAAACAGATCCATCAATTCATTTTGGAACAATATCATGGGTTATATACAAGCTGCCCAAAAAAACGCTACTTATCTAGTAACAGAAGAAGAAGGTAAGTTCATTAGAAACCTACGTTGGAAAAATATCAAGAAAAAAATCAAAGCATAAAAAAAACCATCTATAAAGATGGTTTTCTCTTATTTTATTAGTTCTCTAATTAGAAACCTAATTGTTTTTTAACATCAGCTAAAAGGTCTTTACCTTTTGCTACGATTAGACCACCACCCGCTTGTGCGTCGATAACGTAGTCAAAACCTTGTGCGGCTGCAACTTTTTCGATAGCCGCTTTAGCTTTTTCAGAAATAGGGGCGAATAACTCACCTTGCTTCTGTTGAAATTCTTGTTGAGCTCTTTGTTGGGCCTCACCGATATTCTTTTCGTACCCTTGTAATTCTATAGCTCTTTTTTCATTCTCTTCTTTAGACTTAGAGGCAGCTTCGTTTTGGTACTGTGTGTACTTGTTACGCAACTCTGTCATTGAACCTTCAATATCTGCATTATACGTTTCTTGCAATTTCTTAAGTTCAGCTTCTGCAGATTTCATTTCTGGCATTGCAGATAATAATTGAGTAACGTCTATATGAGCTACCTTACTTTGGGCATTTACAAAACTTGTTGTTGCTACGAACAACAATAAGGCTACCGCAATTTGTTTTACTTGTTTCATGAGTGTAATTTTAATTCTAATTGAGTGTTAATTGTTATGGTCGTTAAACCTATTTAAATAGTACCGTTATTATCATCTTTTTCGGTATCGCTATTTCTCTCTTTTAATTTTTCTTGCTTCTTAGCTTCGCGCTCCTCTAACAATTTCTTTCTTCTCTCTTCGTACGCTTTTTTACGCTCTTCTCGCAATTTCAGTTGTTCGGCTTTCGTATCGGCCGCACTTTTCTCTCTAGTTTCTGCTGCCTGGGCCGCTTTATCTAAACGATCCTGTAATGCCTCACTAACCTCTTCTTCCTCTTCACCTTCAAAATCATCTAATCTACTAAGATCTTCTGATTTTTTTGTTGGTTTGCTGGTTTTTCTTGTTCTAGCAATACCCCTTAATACCAAATCACTGATATCATGTCTTTTTTCAGAATACAACATTACAACATCCGCAGATTTATCAAAAATAAAATCATACTTTTTATTCGTACCAATTGATTGTACTTCATTGAACACTTGATCCTGTATTGGCTGTATAAGCCTTCGCTTCTGCAACACTAAATCTCCTTGTGGTCCGAAACGATCTTGTTGATACTCGATCATTTCTCGCTCTAAAATTTGAATCTCCTCTTCGCGCTCGGCAGTTAGCTCTGGAGTCAATAGCACTTTTTCTGCCATTAAATCTTTCTTCATTTGCTCTACCACACTTTGCTTCTGCTCTACTTCGACCTTCCAACGTTGTACTTTAGTTTCTAACTGTTCTGTTGCTTCTCTGTACTCATCTACATTCTGTAAAATGTACTCCATATCTACGTAGGCCATTCTTACCCCTCTTTGGGCAAAACCCTGTATAGTCATAAAGATGACCGAAACTACTACTAGAACTTTTGCTTTTATACCCATTGTTAATGTCGTTTAATCCTATAGAAAATATCGTGCCAAAATTACTAAATCTTTTAAAATTAAAGGATTAGCACTAAGCTCGATTTTAATAATTCAATAAAAATTAAAACTGTTGACCTATGATGAAGTGTGTTTGCCATCCGCTCGGCCCTTGGCCTAGAGAAGTCGGCACCAAATCCTCATCGAATCCGTAACCAAAATCAATACCCAACAAACCAAATGCTGGCATAAAGATTCGAAGCCCCACACCGGCCGATCGTTTTAATTCAAACGGATTAAAGTCTTGAAAATTGTTGAACGCATTACCACCCTCTAAAAATGCCAGTCCGTAAATAGATGCCGAAGGCTTTAATGTTAATGGGTAACGTAATTCTAAAGAGAATTTATTGTAGACCAACGCACCATCTGGTGTAGTTGCTCCTTCTGAATATGGAGTAATCGACTGGTTGTCGTACCCTCTAAGTTGAACTACATCTCTACCATCTAGCGTAAAATTAGCTAAACCGTCACCACCTACATAAAATCGTTCAAAAGGCACGTTACCTACGGCACTATTATAGCTGCCTAAAAAGCCGAATTCGGCATTAGTTCTCAATACCAATTTATCTACCAACGTAGTATACCAATCTCCTTTAAATTTTACTTTATAATATTCAAGTAACCTAAAACGTTCTTGATCGATTGCCGATAATTCTGCTTGGTCGGTTGCATCTATACCAACAGTATTATTTTCAGCTACTAGTTCTTCTGACCTATTTTTTAACGTTCTAAAATCTTTATTACTAAATAAAGACCAAGGCGGTGTAAATTTAGCCGATAATTCAAATGTTGACCCAGACATAGGAAAAATACGACTAGGCCCTTGAGAACTTCTTGAAATACCAAAGGTATATGCTAAAGAATTGGCCTTACCGTCACCAAAGTTAAATAGACCGATGTTATAATTTCTAAAATCGTATAATTGATAACCAAGCGAATGAGATATGGTAAAGAAGTCATCTGGCCATTGTACACGTTTTGCCAAACCAGCTGTAATGCCGGTTATTGAGAATTGCTGATCCTTGTCTATCTCTACATTACCATTAGTACCAAATGATGCTGCAAACTGCTGGGTTCTAGACATGCTTAAATTAAAACGCACCGGCTTTTTACCCCCTAACCATGGTTCTGCAAAATTTAAGCTGTATACCCTAAAAGTTCGACTTGCCTGTAAACGAAGGGCAAAGGTTTGACCGTCACCCATAGGTACTGGTTTATACTTTTCACCTTTAAATAAGTTCTGTATCGAGAAGTTACTAAAAGACAACCCTAATGTACCGATGAAGCCACCGCCACCATAACCACCTTGTAATTCTATTTGACTAGATCCAGATTCTACCAAATTCCATGCTAAGTCAACAGTACCTTCATTAGGGTTTGCGTTTAAAACATCTGGTGTAATTTGTTCTGCATCGAAAAAGCCAAGCTGACCCAATTCACGAATAGTTCTAATAATATCAGCTTTATTATACTTTTGACCTGGTCTTGTACGAAGTTCACGATAGATAACGTGGTCATTCGTTTTATCATTACCAGAAACGGTAACATGATCCAAGAACGTTTCTTTACCTTCTATAATTCTTATTTCAAAATCAATAGTATCATTAGCAGCTGAAATCTCTACTGGGTTAATCGTTGAAAATAAGTATCCGTTATTTTGATAAAGGCTTGTAACATCAGTTGGGTCTGGCTTAGAATTATCTGCAATTCTTTCGCGCAATAATACCCCATTATAAGTATCACCTTTTTTAATACCTAGAACTTGATTTAATTGACGGTCGGTATATACTGTATTACCTACAAAGTCGATATTACCAAAATAGTACTTATCACCTTCTTCAACTTTTATTTTGATATCGATGTTATTTTCATCGACCTTAATAATAGAATCAGATATTACCCTTGCATCTCGGTACCCATTTTCGGCGAATTTATCAACCAATAGGCCAAGATCCTCTTCGTAATCTTCTTGAATGTATTTAGATTTTTTCCAGAAACGACCAAATTTCTTCTGCTTTGTGCTCTTTAAAGCCTTGCGTAACTTCTTATCAGCTAACTGCTCGTTACCTTCAAAAATAATTTCACGAATTTTAACCTTATCACCTTTATTGACATTTACCACCATACTTTGGGTGTTGGTATCGGTAGTGTCTTTAGAAGTGGCAATAGTAACATCGGCATTTAAATACCCTTGCTTCTTATATTTGTTGGCGATGTAGTTCTTAGAATTAGAAATTAAACTTTCGGTAATTTTCTTTCCTTTCTTAAGATCTGTATCCTTAATTAATCCTTCAATTTTACCTTTTTTAACACCGTAAAATTTTACGTTAGTTAAAGTTGGCCTTTCGATAATATTAAGTTCTAAGAAAACGGTGTTTTCTTCTATGTTAGTTATAAAAAACTCAATCTCACTAAAAAGCTCAAGGCCCCATAATTTCTTAATAACCTCGCTAATCTGCTCTCCTGGTAAAGTAATAGGTTGCCCTACTCTAAGACCGGTATACGTTTTAACGGTTTGTTCATTATAACTTTGTAGCCCGGTAACATCTAATCCTCCTAAAATATAGCTTTTACCGTCCTCATAGGAAGCATCCTGTGCGGCGGCAAAAAAGGTGGTTAAAAATAAAAGGGTAGTTAAAAAGTGGTTCAAGGATATGAACCTGGCCATATCTTTAAGTGAGTTGTTCGCTTGTTTTTCCAAATCTTCGTTCTCTGTTCTGGTAATTTTTTATGGCTTCCACCAAGTGGTGCTCTCTAAAATCAGGCCAATATACATCAATAAAATATAACTCTGCATACGCTATTTGCCATAATAGAAAATTGCTGATCCGATGTTCTCCACTAGTACGGATTAGCAAATCTACGTCTGGTAAATCGTGCGTGTAAAGATGGCTATTAATAATTTCTTGGTCAATGTTTTCAATTGAAATTATATTATTTTTAACTTTGGCGCTTATCTCTTTCACCATAGACTGCAGCTCTTCGCGTGCACCATAACTCAAAGCCAAAGTCAACGTCATGCCTGTGTTTTGCTTAGTTTGATCCATTACTTCGACCAACTCTTTATACGCCCTAGAAGGCAGTGCATCTATGTTACCGATGGTATTTAAACGAATGTTGTTTTTGTTAAAAGTTTTAAGCTCTTTCTTCAATGAAGACACCAATAAGCGCATAAGAGTTTGCACTTCTATCTTTGGTCTGTTCCAATTTTCTGTAGAAAACGTATATAATGTTAGGTAATCGATCTTTAGCTGAACGCATTGTTCAACAATAATTCTGACAGTTTTTACACCATGTTCGTGACCAAAAACTCTTAGTTTACCACGTTCTTTTGCCCACCTACCGTTACCATCCATGATAATAGCAAGGTGCTTTGGTACATTCAGTTTGTCAATATCGTTTATATCACTCATCTTAAAATTTACTCAAAACAATCCATACAAGGCTTTCTACCAAAGGTATAAGTTAGTGTTAAACCAGAAAAAACATACCAGTCATCACTAAAAATATTACCGAATTGAAATTCTTCAAAGTTAGAACCTTCAGGATTACTACCATCTAGGTTATCTGTAAAGGTATATCTAGCACCAATTTCGCCCCCAAAAATAAGAAACTGATTGATACGATATTTAAAACCTACGGTCATTGGTACTGCAAAACTACCTTCTTTTTGATTAATCTCTTGAAGAAGACCACCATTAAAGTATTGATAATCATACCTAAAATAGGTAAGACCAGTATATAAATAAGGAGTGAAAGCTGGCCCAAGTTTATGCAAATTATATTCTACAAAGTTAAATTCTAGACCAACAGAACCTTCTAAAATAGAATTATCTACTACATACCCTCTTTGTTGTCTTGCTGTAGAATTAGATTTAGTATCATCGGCAGTAAATTTACCATAGGTTAAACTACCACGCCATGCATACCTCTTACTTATGTTCCATTTAAACAATCCGCCAAAAGCAATATTAGACGGCAAAAGATAATCTGTTTTACCAACATCACTAATAGTATTGGCACCACCCGCAAAAATACCCACTTCATACGTCTGCGCCTGCAAACCTGAAAGTGAAAAAAGCAATACTAATAACGTTATGTAACGCATAAAATAGATTTTATAATTATCGCAGATATCATATTGAATATTGAAAAAGCAATAATTTTTATGTTCTCAAAAGATAAACAGTGATTAAGGACAATTATTGTTTAAAAGTGGGCTCAATTTCGTCTATCCTCACCCCAAAGCAGCTTATTCCTGAGGGTCTTTAAAAAACTTTCTGAAGTATATTCTATCATTTTGATAGTAAAAGGAGCTTTACTAATGGTTATTTCTTCACCATTTTCTAATGATGCTATTCTTGAATCTAGAGAAACCAAGTGGTTTTCTTCTCTACCAGACACCTTTAATCGAATTACGGTATCATCTGAAATTACCAGAGGCCTAGCGTTTAAGTTATGCGGAGCTATAGGTGTTAATACCAATGATTTTGCCGTTGGCACAATTACCGGGCCACCACAACTTAATGAGTAGCCAGTAGAACCTGTTGGCGTCGAAATAATTAGACCATCTGCCCAATAAGAGGTTAGGTATTCATTATTTAAATAAGTCTCCACCGTTATCATAGAAGTGGTATCTTTTCTACTAACGGTAATTTCGTTCAATGCAAAATTAAGATCTCCGAATTCTACATCAAGCTCTTTTGTATTTAACTGAACTAAACTACGTTCAACAACAGTATATGCACCTTGCTTAAACTCTTGAACTACTTTTCTAACATCTTCTTTTTTGAAGGTGGAAAGAAAACCTAACCTACCGGTATTTACACCAACAATAGGAATACCTAAATCTTTAACAAAAGTAGTAGCCCTTAATATAGTACCATCGCCACCAAAACTGACGAACATATCGAAAGATGCATTTAAACCTTCGTCAATAGTAAACACAGGAAATGTCTGAGCTGTATTGTTCGTTCTATATAAATCGTAAAAATCTTTTTCAATATAAACTTCGGCAGAGACCTTACTTAACTCATCTAATAATTCGATAAGATATTCAATAGCATTATCTTGATATGTTTGACCGTAAATAGCTACCTTCATATTAAACATTAAGATATTTCTCTAAATAGTCTGACCGGTTCTTTAAATCTTCAAGAAACTCATCGTCGCTATTTCCGAATATAATATTATAGTTATATCGTCTAAAAGTCTGCACTACCTTATTATAATTATTCGCAGTAATCTTTAGGGTCACTTGAATAATATCATTTTGGGTGTCAGAAATAAAACCACCATAAAGCTTAGCGTTATTACTTTCAACTATTTGGGCAATCTGGCTAAACGAATAGTCTTTGACTCCGGTTGCAACAACCAAAATACTACCTGGATCAGTAAAAAAAGGCATATCTAT
>JANQUX010000151.1 GCA_030730545.1 Maribacter sp.
CATTATAGGCAATAGATAATCAAAGGGGATAGACAATTTATAAATAAAAATAAGAGTACACCTGCCTTTTAGATAAGATTTTAAAAAATGGGTTAAAAAGCATTTGGATTAACTAAGTAATTGTGCCAACTTTTTACCGATAGTACTGCCAATTGCAATACCCATACCACCTAAACGCACACCGCAAGCCACATTTTCACTTAGATGTTTTACTATTGGCTTCTTTTGCTGGCCTACACCCATAATACCGCTCCAACTATAATCAATTTCAAAAGGTTGCCCTGGTAAAATAACTGTTTTCAAAAGTTCTTTAAGCTTATTATCTACGAGTGCTGTAGTACCAAATTCGGTGGTCTCTTCTGTTTTAAAATCTAAATTTCTACCACCGCCCAACAAAATTCGGTTATCTATATTCCTAAAGTAATAATAACCTTCCTCTAGATGAAAAGTTCCTTCAATATGTAAATTTTTAATAGGTTTGGTAATCAAAACCTGCGCTCTTGCAGGCTTTACATTTTCAGTAATTAACTGTGCTGCGAACCCATTTGTCGCTATTAATAATTTTTTAGTGGTAAATTCTAATTCAGTGGTTTTTACAGTTACTGTAGTACCCGAATCTTGAAAAGCTTCTACCTGAGTATTATTTAATATGGTGATGCCTGTTAGCTGAGCCAGGTGCACTAAAGCATGCATCATTTTACCAGTATCTATTTGACCTTCAAAAATTTGAGAAATATAATTATTGTTGATTCCGTTGAAATTAAAACTATCCGGAGTGATCTTAAAAGCATCCCCTTTAAATACAGAATGTAGTAGCTCATTTACCGACTTTAATTCCTTCAGACAGTGCTCATATAATTCTAAATCCTTGTTTAAAAATAATTCGTGTCCGCCATTGTTCTCATACCCAATTGCGGTATCGCCTAAAAGATTGCGCAACGCATGTATGCCGTCATATCTTTCTTGTACCAGATTAATTACCTCTTGTTCTGAGTGTGTTTTTAAGTCGGATAAAATTTCAGAAATACTACCAAAACAAGCGAAGCCTGCATTTTTAGTACTTGCGCCTTGCGGAAGCATTCCTTTCTCTAAAACAAGAATACGTGCTTTCGGATGCTTCTTCTTTACTTCGAGCGCACAGTTTAAGCCCACAATACCACTACCGATAATAGTAAAATCGATATTCGAAAACCAAGATGTACGTTCCCAATAACTAAGATTCATAATAGCATTTTGATTCGGATATAAGATAGACAAATCCATCTTTAAAAAAAGCATAAAAAAACTCCAACATTGCTGTTGGAGTTTTTTTGATTAATCTTCTTTAGGTGGATTCATTTTCCAATCGTTCATAAAGGCTGTTGTATAATTACCAGCCAAATAATCTGGATGATCCATTAACTGCCTGTGGAAAGGAATGGTAGTCTTTATTCCTTCAATTACAAATTCATCTAAAGCTCGCTTCATTTTATTGATTGCTTCTTCCCTAGTTTGGGCAGTAGTAATCAACTTAGCGATCATTGAATCGTAATTTGGTGGAATACTGTACCCACTATATACGTGCGTATCCATTCTTACCCCATGACCACCTGGTATATGCAAAGTTGTAATTTTGCCCGGCGATGGTCTAAAGTTATTATATGGGTCTTCTGCATTGATTCTACACTCTATAGAATGCAATTTTGGAAGGTAATTTTTACCTGAAATCGGCACACCTGCAGCTACAAGTATTTGCTCACGAATTAAATCATAATCAATTACCTGCTCTGTAATCGGGTGCTCAACCTGAATACGGGTATTCATTTCCATAAAATAGAATTTACGGTGCTTATCTACCAAAAATTCGATAGTACCCGCGCCTTCATATTTTATAAATTCTGCAGCCTTAACCGCAGCTTCACCCATTTGTTCTCTTAACTTATCTGTCATGAATGGTGACGGAGTCTCTTCTGTCAACTTTTGGTGACGACGTTGTATAGAACAATCTCTTTCTGATAGGTGACATGCTTTACCATATTGATCACCTACAACTTGAATTTCAATATGCCTTGGCTCTTCAATAAGCTTTTCCATATACATACCGCCATTACCAAAAGCAGCTGTTGCCTCATTTACGGCGCTATCGAAAAGTTCTTCCATTTTGTCTTCAGAGAATACCGCACGCATACCTTTACCACCACCACCGGCAGTAGCTTTGATCATAACAGGGTAGCCCATTTTTTTAGCTACCTTTTTTGCATCTGCAACATCTTTCAAAAGACCTTCTGAACCAGGTACACAAGGTACACCTGCTTCTTTCATGGTTTCTTTGGCCGTAGCCTTATCTCCCATTTTGTCTATTTGATCGCCAGAAGCACCAATAAACTTTATATCATGCTCTGCACATATACGTGAGAACTTTGAGTTTTCTGAAAGAAAACCATACCCTGGGTGAATAGCGTCTGCATTGGTAATCTCTGCAGCAGCAATTATATTAGGGATCTTTAAATAGGATTCGCTACTAGCAGCAGGACCAATACATACAGCTTCATCTGCAAAACGCACATGTAAACTTTCTTCATCTGCCTTACTATATACAGCTACCGTTTTAATACCCATTTCTTTACAGGTACGGATAACACGCAAAGCGATTTCACCCCTATTGGCAATCAGTATTTTTTTAAACATCTTTTAAATTTTAAGTTCTAGGTTCGACAAGATTCTTACACATCATTATAAAACGACATCTAACAACTACTACTCAAAATTTAGTTACGATGGATCTACCAAGAATAATGGTTGATCGAACTCTACTGGCGACGAATCATCTACTAATATCTTAACGATAGTACCTGAAACCTCAGATTCGATGTCGTTGAACAATTTCATTGCTTCAATAACACAAAGTACATCGCCCGTACCAATCGTATCTCCTACTTCAACAAAAACAGGTTTGTCTGGCGCAGATTTTCTGTAGAAAGTACCAATGATCGGAGACTTTATAGTAATGTATTTAGCGTCTTCAGCTTTTTTCTTCTCAGCATCGGTAGTACCCGCTGCAGCTATTTGCGGCTCTGCTTGTGCAGGAGCGGCAGCTTGCATAGCTGGTTGAGACATAGGCATTGTATGCACATATGTTGGCTCAGAATTTCCTACTAAGCTTCCGGTACGAATGGTAATCTTAATATCATCCGTTTCCAGTTTTACCTCGCTAGCACCAGATTTGGCCACAAACTTGATAAGGCTTTGAATTTCTTTAATATCCATATATTTCTAAGTTATAATTGGTCGTTGTTATTAGTTAATAAGCCCATTTCAAGTAGATAGAACCCCCAGTGAATCCGCCACCGAAGGCTGCGAAGACTAAGTTATCTCCCTTTTTAAGCTGTTTTTCGTAATCAAATAATAATAATGGCAATGTTGCAGAGGTGGTATTACCGTACCGTTGAATATTCATCAACACTTTTGATTCGTCTACACCCATTCTTTTGGCAGTGGCATCAATAATACGCTTATTTGCTTGATGTGGCACTAACCAGTCGACATCTTCTTCAGTAAGGCCATTTCTTGTCATGATCTTAGCTGCGACGTCTGCCATATTTGAAACGGCAAATTTGAATACCGTTTTTCCTTCTTGAAAAATGTAATGTTTTTTATTGGTTACACTTTCTATAGTGGCCGGCATAATAGATCCGCCACCTTCCATTCCTAAAAACTGTCTTCCGCTACCATCTGCTCTCAAATACTCATCTTGTAGACCAAGACCTTCTGTATTCGGTTCAAAAAGAACTGCACCTGCACCATCTCCAAAAATAATACAAGTTGTACGATCGGTATAGTCAATAATAGATGACATTTTATCGGCACCTATTAATAATACTTTTTTATATCTACCGGTTTCGATATGCCCGGCAACTGTTGACATGCCAAAAAGAAAACTTGAACATGCAGCTAATAAATCGTAAGCAAAGGCATTTACAGCACCAATTTCTGAAGCAACGAAAGCTGCCGTAGAAGCAACCATACTATCTGGTGTTGCCGTGGCAACAATAACAAGGTCTATTTCTGCTGCATCTAACCCCTTCTTCTGCATAAGGTCTTGTGCCGCTTTAATGGCTAAATACGACGTGCCTTCTCCCTCCTCCTTCTTAAGCACCCTTCTTTCCTTAATACCAGTTCTAGTTGTGATCCACTCGTCATTGGTATCGACCAAATCTTCAAGCATTTTGTTGGTCATTACAAACTGGGGAACATAGCCTCCTACCGCGGTTATAGCTGCTGTAATTTTGGTCATACTTTATTTGCTTTCTTGTAAAAAACTTAAAAAACCTGTCAAAAGTCATGAAAATTAGTGATTTTCAACGACTTTTTTGGTAAAGTTATCGGGTTTTTGAAAAATTGCAATTGATAGCCACACCACTATTGCTCCTTATATTATCTGAATAACAAGGTGCTAAAAAACAAATTGGGCTAAAAAAAACTCCCTACTTCAAATGAAGTGGGAGCTTAGTATAATTTAAAAAAGTCTTAAGCTTCTGCTTCTTCAGTTTTATCAACTAAAACTTGACCTCTATAATGTAATTTTCCTTCGTGCCAGTGAGCTCTGTGAAATAGGTGAGTCTCGCCAGTTGTAGAATCTGTAGCCAAAGTAGGAGCTACTGCTTTATAATGTGTTCTTCTTTTGTCTCTCCTTGTTTTGGAAATTTTTCTCTTAGGATGTGCCATTTAAACCTTATTTATCCGTTAATAGTTTCTTTAATTCGTCCCAACGGGGATCGCTTTCTTTTTTGTCTAATCTTTTCTCTTTTGGTTGAAGCTCCTTTAACCTGTCTAACACTTCAGATTCTAAAGTGCCATCTTCAATACCAGGATGAATTCTTTTTTGCGGAACTGCCAATACTAGCATTTCATACACATACTGCGCAATGTTCAATTGGTGTTCGTTATGAGGAAGAATCAATATTTCATCGTTTTCGTCATTATACTCTTCACCAAACTTAACTATCAAATGCAAATCTCCGCTTACAGCTTGATCATACGGTTCGCTAGTTATGTCACAATCAACATTCACTGTTCCTGATGCTTCCAAGTCAACCTCCATCATTGTACTTGTTTTATTAAGTACTACATCTAAATTGATGTCGGTAGCATTGAATTCATCGTATCCAAAAGAATCAAAGAACGTATTTTCAATCTGGTAATTAAAGTTGTGTTTTCCTTGCTTCAATCCTGAGAAAGGAATATTGAACTCCTTTTGCTTCATCTCGTACACACTTAAATTAACACTAATCGCCCACAAAAGGCGGGTGCAAAGATACTATAATTTTGATAAAAGACAATAGTTATCAACTATTTATCTTTATAACTTTTTAATCTGATCAAAAATTAACGTTCTCTCTTTAAACGCTGCTTTTTTAACACATCTTTTGTTAGCTCTTCATACTCGGTTCTGTTCTTGAATATCTTCAACGCCATAAAAACCGCTTCTTTAAACGAACTTGCGTCAGCTACCCCTTTTCCTGCTATTTCATAGGCAGTACCATGATCTGGCGATGTTCTAACTTTACTTAGACCGGCCGTAAAATTGACTCCCTGACCGAATGATATTGTTTTAAAGGGAATCAACCCTTGGTCATGATATGCCGCTAAAATTGCATCGAATTTTTTATAACCATCTGACCCAAAAAAGCTGTCTGCCGAGTACGGACCGTATACTAAATGCCCCATATTCGACATTTCTTTAATCATCGGCTTCATTACCTCATCGTCTTCTTTACCGATTACGCCATTATCCCCGCTATGCGGATTTATACCTAACAAAGCAATTTTTGGTTTACGAATACCAAAATCCATCATTAACGATTTTTCTATGGTATTGATCTTATCGCGTATCAGTCTAGGAATTATTGCTGCAGAAACATCTTTTACCGCCACGTGATCAGTCAATAACCCAACCTTTAAGCTATCTGTAACCATAAACATTAAACTTTCGCCTTCTAGCTCTTGCGCTAAAAAGTCGGTATGCCCTGGAAATTTAAATTCTTCTGACTGAATATTGTTCTTGTTGATCGGTGCTGTCACCAACACATCTATATCACCTTTTTTTAATGCGTCTACTGCTGCTCGTAATGATTTTATGGCATATTCGCCACCTTCTTTAGTTGCCTGCCCAAAATCGATTCTAGGCATTTCTTTCCATACATTAACAATATTGATTTTATTGTCTATTGCCTTAGAAGCTTCGGGTATACCATTGAAAACAATACTGAGATTCAACTGTTTCATTTGAAAGGAAACCGTCTTATTAGAGGCAAAAATAATGGGAGTACAAAAATCTAACATTCTGCTGTCTTCGAATGTTTTCAATGCTACCTCACAACCTATTCCGTTCAAGTCTCCGATAGAGATACCTAACCTAATTTTCCTGTTTTCCTCCATGATAATCTGTACCTTTGTAACCCCACACAAAACCCAAATAATGGTTTTGACTTCCCCAAAGGAGAGGTAAAGTGGTTATCCCATTTATACATTGGGATATAAATATTGAAGCACAAAATTACTTAAATTAAACGACACATGTTTACGGGAATTATTGAAACATTAGGTAAAGTTACTTCTCTTGAAGCTAAAGGCGGTAACTTAGATATTACTATAGAATCTAACTTAACACCTGAACTGAAAATTGATCAGAGTGTCGCTCATAACGGCGTTTGTTTAACCGTTGTTAGCTTAACGGATACTACCTATACCGTAACCGCTATTGCTGAAACATTAAGCAAAACCAATCTTGATAGCTTAAAAACGAACGATACCGTAAACTTAGAACGCGCTATGATTTTAGGGTCTCGATTAGACGGACATATAGTTCAAGGTCATGTGGACCAAACCGGGGAATGCACTAGTGTCAAGGAAGATAATGGCAGTTGGATTTTCTCTTTCACCTACGATGCCAAAACCGGGAACCCTACCATTGAAAAAGGTTCTATTACCATTGACGGCACAAGTTTAACGGTAGTAAATTCTGGAAAGAATACTTTTGAAGTAGCGATTATACCTTATACCTACGAGCATACTAGATTTAACACCTACAAACCGGGTACTATTGTAAACCTGGAGTTCGATGTTATCGGGAAGTACGTTGCCAAGTTGATGGCGAAATAACCCGCTATACTTTAATAAATATCTTTTTCTGATATAGAATATACCCCACAAGGCTATAAAACAGCACTACACTCAACCCATATAAAAGGGATGATGTTTCTAGTGCTAAAAAATCATGGACATATACTGTTTGAAACAACCACCCATGTAACGAGGTGTCGCCAACTTGTATTTGCCCCATTACCTTACTGATAAAACTTGACAAGAAATAAATTACAATAGCATTTGCCCCTGCATATCTGAAGATGGAGCCGAATTCTATTTTCTTAACATCTGTCAAATAATAAATCAACGCCAGTATAAGATTTGCCCAACCTGCGGTAACCAACACAAAACTACTTGTCCAAAGGGCTTTGTTTATTGGGAATACGATATCCCAAATGTGACCTATAATTAAAAGGCTACCTCCTAATCCCATTAATATAGTGGCTTTCTTTTCTTGCTTGCTGGTCAAAATGAGACCGGTGAAGACTCCTAACAAAGAGCTGGCAATAGAGGGTATTGTACTTAAAAGTCCTTCTGGGTCATAATCTGCTTTGTAATTATGCGAACCGAAAACTTTTACATCTATCCAGTTCGCTAA
>JANQUX010000152.1 GCA_030730545.1 Maribacter sp.
ATTGCTGCGTGCTATCGATAACAACACCTTACTGAGCATGTTGTCGGTTAACGAGCAGGCGCGCGATGATGAACATATGTATGCGATACCTAACTTGGCGGCGCATTTTTCTGAACATAGTTTTATACTAGAAAATACCCAGCAGTTGATGGATGCCTGTTCCATTCATTTTGATTTTTCGGTAGGGCGAGAACCTCAGAATTTGAGCAAGTACTTAGGTAGTAAAGAAGAAGATGAGATGTTTCTAGAACGGTTATGTCAAGAGGGATTGCCCAAGCGATACCCAGAAATTGACCAGCCTGTTTTAGACCGTTTAGAGAAAGAGCTCTACCTCATTAAAAAAATGGGATTCGTATCTTATTTTCTTATCAATTGGGATATTGTCACCTATGCCCGAAAGCAGAATTTCTTTTACGTAGGTCGGGGTAGTGGTGCTAATAGTATTGTGGCATACCTGCTTTTTATAACCGATGTAGATCCGATGGAGCTCGACCTGTATTTTGAGCGGTTTATTAATCTGTATCGTGTTAATCCGCCCGATTTTGATATTGATTTCTCACATCGCGACAGACCTATAATGACGGAGTATATTTTCAATCGTTTCGAAAATGTGGCACTGTTGGGTACCTATGTTACTTTTCAATCAAGGGGTGTAATTCGGGAGTTGGGTAAGGTATTCGGTCTACCAAAAGATGAAATAGATTTGCTGTGCGATGGTAATATTCAGGCAAGTCGGTTAGACACTATATCGGCTTTGGTGTTGAAATACACACAGCTGCTGCATGGCATGCCCAATTATTTGAGTATACATGCAGGCGGAATTCTAATTACAGAGAAACCTATTCATTGGTTTTCGGCAACGAATATGCCGCCAAAGGGATTCCCCACTACACAGTTTGATATGATTATTGCTGAAGATGTCGGTATTTTTAAATTCGATATTCTTGCCCAACGCGGACTCTCGAAAATAAAGGAGACGCTTGATATTTTAGAACGCGACCGCCCAGAGGAGTTTGCAAAGTTTGATATTCATGATATCAAGGCGTTTAAGAGAGACCCTAAAATCAATAATTTGGTAAAAACGGCGCAGTGTATGGGTTGTTTTTATGTGGAATCGCCCGCCATGCGGATGTTATTAAAGAAACTGGAAGTCGATACCTATTTGGGATTGGTGGCAGCAAGTTCTATTATTCGCCCAGGAGTGTCTAAAAGCGGAATGATGCGCGAGTATATTCTTCGCCATCGTAATAAGGGCAGGGCAGAGGAGCTGGCGCATCCGGTGATGTTAGAAATTATGCCAGAGACGTACGGGGTAATGGTCTACCAAGAAGATGTTATAAAAGTAGCCCACCATTTTGCAGATCTAGATTTAGGCGAAGCCGATGTATTACGACGCGGAATGAGTGGTAAGTTTCGTTCACGAGAGGAGTTTCAAAAAGTGCAGGATAAATTTATGGACAACTGCCGTAAAAAAGGATATGCCGAGAAACTCATTCAAGAGATTTGGGATCAAGTAGCG
>JANQUX010000153.1 GCA_030730545.1 Maribacter sp.
ATTGGTAGTAATTTAGGCAATCGCATTTTATTATTACAGAAAGCAATTTTCGAAATCGGCAATATTACCGGTGAAATTAGGCAGGTTTCGGCTATATACGAAACGCCTGCTTGGGGGTTTGACGGAGAAGATTTTTTAAATGTATGTTTAGAATTACAAACACTTCTCCCACCCGAAGAATTACTTGCTAAATTGTTAGCCATAGAAACTGATTTTGGTAGAAAAAGAAAAGAAAGTGATAGTTATCAAAGCAGAACACTTGACATTGATATCATTTATTATGAAAAGGATATTATTGATACTGCAAGTTTAACGGTGCCGCACCCTAAAATGCAAGACAGAAAGTTCATCTTGAAACCACTTGCAGATATTACGCCGCAGTTTTACCATCCAATTTTCAATAAAGACACTAGAAATCTATTACAGGAATGTAAAGACAAAAGCATTATTACGAAACAGGTCAAAAGATTATTTAAAAATCGTCATACCTTTTTTGCAAGTTTGGAATATGTAGCCATAGAAGGAAACATTGGGGCAGGAAAAACTACTTTGGCTACTAAAATCTCTGAAGACTTTAATGCTAAATTAATATTGGAGAGATTTGCCGAAAATCCGTTTTTACCAAATTTTTACAAAGATCAAGACAGATACGCTTTCCCTCTAGAAATGTCATTCTTAGCAGACCGGTATCAACAATTTACCGAAGACACCAATCAACTAGATCTTTTTAAAAGTTTTATGGTTAGTGATTACGACATATACAAATCGTTGATTTTCGCGAAGGTTACCCTGCAACAGAATGAATTCGACCTATATAGAAAGGTTTTTAATTTTATGTACAAAGAAGTTAAAAAGCCCAAGATATACGTTTACCTGTATCAAACAACAGAAAGATTATTACAGCAAATAAAGCAACGAGGCAGAGATTATGAACAGAATATAGAACTGACCTATTTAGAGAAAATTAACCGTGGTTATCTTGATTTTCTAAAAACCTACCCTAAAGAACATCAGCTGATTATAGATGTAAGCGAGTTAGATTTCGTAACAAATGACCGTGATTACCAAACTATCTTAGGCAAGATCGAAGACTTTACCTTAAATTACTTATAATACTATAATTCGAGTTATTTCTTGCGTAAATGAAAAGAAAATCTTTTATTGTGCAGGCATTCGTGCAACTAACTAACTCAAACTATACGAAAAAACCTGGTCTACGACCAGGTTTTTTTATGCGTTAATTTTGCTCCAGCAATCCCAAATTACGACCCCAACACTTACCGAAATATTTAATGAATGTTTGGTGCCGAACTGCGGTATTTCTAAAACCTCATCACTTGCGCTAACGACATTTTGTGCAACGCCCTTGACCTCGTTCCCAAAAATGAATACTTGCTTTTTATCTTTCGCAGGATGGTAATTATTTAGTTGCGTCGCCTTTTCAGCTTGTTCAACAGAAACAACATGGCAACCATCTTTTTTTAATCTATCGACCAACGCCATCGTATCCTCTACATG
>JANQUX010000154.1:0-527 GCA_030730545.1 Maribacter sp.
GTTAACAACCCTAACCCGGCTTGGACAAAGCTACCTGCAGATTTAAAGCCAGAAGACTATAAAAGTTTTTACAGAGAGCTTTACCCAATGCAGTTCGAAGAGCCTTTATTCCATATTCATTTAAATGTAGATTATCCTTTTAACCTTACTGGTATTCTATATTTTCCAAAACTTTCTAACGATTTAAATCAGCAGAAAGATAAAATTCAGTTGTACCAAAATCAGGTTTTCGTAACTGACAACGTTGAAGGTATTGTACCAGAATTTTTGACCATGTTACGTGGTGTTATCGATTCTCCAGATATTCCATTAAACGTATCTCGTTCGTATTTACAGGCTGATGGTGCTGTGAAAAAAATATCTTCTTACATCACTAGAAAGGTTGCCGATAAAATGAACTCGTTGTTCAAAAATGATCGTGCCGAGTTTGAAGCAAAATGGAACGATATTAAAATCGTTATTGAATACGGAATGCTTTCTGAAGATAAATTCTTTGACAAAGCTGACAAATTCGCTCTTTACCCAAC
>JANQUX010000154.1:537-1518 GCA_030730545.1 Maribacter sp.
AACAGTAGATGGTTCTTACTTTACGTTTGATGAGTTACAAGAGAAAATAAAAGATACACAAACAGATAAAGACGGAAAAACAGTTATTCTGTATGCATCTGACAAAGAAGCACAACACAGTTATATTGAAACTGCAAAAGCTAAAGGTTATGAAGTATTGTTATTAGATTCGCCTATTATCGGTCACTTAATGCAGAAGCTTGAAAGTTCTAAAGAGAATATTTCTTTTGCTCGTGTAGATGCTGATCATATTGACAAATTAATTCAGAAAGAAGAAACTCAAATCTCTAAATTATCTGATGAGGAAAAAGAGACTTTGAAGAAAGAATTGGAAGAAGCGATTACAGATAAAAGCTTTACAGTTCAATTAGAAGCTATGGATAGTGATTCTTCTCCGTTCACTATTACAGAGCCTGAGTTTATGCGTCGTATGAAAGAAATGCAACAGACCGGCGGTGGCGGTGGTATGTTCGGTATGGGTTCTATGCCAGACATGTATAACCTGATCGTAAACACAAATCACCCATTGGTAAGCGAGTTTTTAAATACAAAGACTGCGAAGAAAAAAGAGCGATTGATCAATCAATCACTTGACTTGGCGAAGTTATCTAAAGGGTTACTTAAAGGTAAAGCTTTAACCGAGTTTATTAAACGTAGTTATGAGATGGTGAAGTAATTTCCATTTCTTATAATTTAGAAAAAGCCACTACATTTTTTGTAGTGGCTTTTTTGTTAAATGTGTCCCGTCCTGAAATAAGTTGACACAAAATCGACTTATTTATGAAACATTCAATTATTACGGTAAACAAGCGTACTCAACGCGATTATAATCTGGGCTTTAAATTAAGTGTTGTCCATCAGGTCGAAAAAGGCGAGATGACCTATAAGCAGGCTCAAAAGGCCTATGGTATTCAAGGTAGAAGTACTGTTTTGGTTTGGCTGAGAAAACATGGTACATTAGATTGGAGCAAACCTACCCGC
>JANQUX010000155.1 GCA_030730545.1 Maribacter sp.
AATTAGGGGTGTTGCCTGGAGTGTTTATGCTTTTGGTAGGATCATTTTCAAGTGTTTTCGGTTTGGTGTTTATAATTGTTCCTTTAATTTTAGGCTACAGTATTTACATGTCCAATTCCCAAGCTGCAGCTTTTATTTTTGATGAACCCAGTCTTATACTGTGGTTACTTCTTCCATTTTTTGGTATTGCCGCAATAATAGCATTTATAAAACTTAGGATTTCTGGTAAAGAAGATTTTAGCATTTCTTGGGTCAAAAATGACAAGTCCTACTATAGAAAAACATTCTCCTCTTCAGGTACACATTCTTTTAGTTCGGGCAGTAGCTCTTCAGGCGGTAGTTCAAGTTCATTTTCTGGTGGCGGAGGAAGTTCTGGCGGTGGAGGATCGAGCGGTAGTTGGTAAAAATCAAGTACATTTATACATCTCAAGAATTCATTAAAATAGTAGCTATGAACAGAATTATTTATTTGTTGGCATTTATCTTGGTTTTATCGTGTAAGACAGAAAAGCAAGAGACAGGTGAAATACAAAAATGGGAAGCGCAGGCTGCTAATGTAGAAATAATAAGAGATGATTTTGGGGTGCCTCATATTTATGGTAAAACAGATGCCGATGCGGTTTTTGGCTTATTATATGCACAATGCGAAGATGATTTTAATCGCGTTGAGCAGAACTATATATGGGCAACAGGTAGGTTGGCAGAAGTAGATGGCGAAGAAGCTTTATATAGCGATTTGCGTGCAAAATTGTTTATGAGCGAAGAAGAGGCGAAAGCTAATTATGAAAAAAGTCCCGCTTGGTTAAAAGAATTATGTGATGCCTTTGCCGATGGGGTTAATTACTATTTATACACGCACCCAAAAGTAAAACCAAGATTATTGACCCATTTTGAACCGTGGATGCCGATGTACTTCAGCGAAGGGTCTATTGGCGGAGATATTGAGCGTATTTCAACAAAAAAGATAGCTGCTTTTTATGATAGTAAAATGGCTTTGCCAGAAATGGAGGCGATAAAGCTGAAAAAAGAAAAAGAAGCAGAAGAACCACAAGGGTCTAACGGTATTGCGATTTCAGGTAAATTAACGCAATCTGGTAATCCGCTATTATTGATAAATCCGCATACCTCATTTTATTTTAGGGGAGAAGTTCATGTGGTTTCAGAGGAAGGATTAAATGCCTATGGTGCGGTAACTTGGGGTCAGTTTTTCGTTTACCAAGGTTTCAATGAGAAAACCGGATGGATGCATACATCGACCTATACCGATGTTATGGATGAATTTAAAGAAACTATTGTTAAAAACGATGATAATTTATTCTATCAATACGGAGAAGAATTGCGACCGGTACAATCATCTGAAATAGTGTTGAAATACCTTGATGGTAAAAAGCTGAAAGAAAAAAAGTATCCTGCGTATAGAACCCACCACGGACCAATTACCCACGTTGCCGATGGGCAATGGACGGCATCTGCCATGATGTGGGAACCGGTAAAAGCATTAGAACAATCATTT
>JANQUX010000156.1 GCA_030730545.1 Maribacter sp.
CAATAATAACTACGTTGAAACCTTCTGCCTTTGCCTTCGCAATACCTGCTTGAGCGATAGAAACCGGATCTGTATTTTCTCTATCGGAATAAACAGGAACACCAATTTGATCACCAACTACATGTAACTGATCTATTGCTGCCGGACGATAAACATCACAAGCAACCAATAGTGGTTTTTTAGATTTTTTTGTTTTTAGGAAATTTGCAAGCTTACCAGAAAAGGTAGTCTTACCAGAACCCTGCAAACCGGACATTAAAATAATAGACGGATTACCAGATAGATTTATGCCTTCAGATTCACCACCCATTAATTGGGTAAGTTCATCTTTTACAATCTTGACCATTAACTGACCAGGTTGTAACGTGGTCAATACATCTTGCCCCAACGCCTTTTCTTTTACCCTATTGGTGAATTCTTTGGCTATTTTAAAGTTAACATCGGCATCTAATAAAGCTCGGCGTACTTCTTTGGTAGTCTCTGCAACATTAATTTCTGTAATCTGACCATGTCCTTTTAGTACATGTAAAGCCTTATCTAGCTTATCGCTTAAATTATCGAACATTCTTTTCTTTTTTAAGGGGTTACAAATTTAATAATATCAGCGTAAATTCAGTAGCAAGTACCATAAAATAAACAAAACAAAAGAGCACCCATTATAAAATGGATGCTCTAAACTTAGTTGTTGGGCAAAAAAGGTATTACATTTTCATAAACTGCTAGATCAAAACTTCCATCAATACCGCCAACGAGGCCCAACTCTTTACTGTTGACGGTATATTTCTGGATGTTTTACTTTTATTCTCTTTCTAAAACTAAATGGTCATATAAACCCGTATCGTTTTCATGTTTAAGCTCAATTCTCTTTTCATCTATCTCTAAAATCTGATAATCGTTAGCTAATGGTTCATAATTACTACCTGATTCGAAAGAAATAATCATTTCTATCTTACCGCTAAAATCATTTCTGTACACAAACCAAGTGCCATTGCTATAAACTTCTCCGTTTAAATTTCTAACCTCTAAAGTGCCGTCATTTTCTAAGTATAATTTTACATCTGCAAATAGCTCAGTAGACTCATCTTCATTTTCTGCGAAGTAAGCGATATCCCATTCCGTATTATTAAATAAGCTTTTAATGAAGGTGATATCTTCTTCTTCATCGTTATCGTCGATACATTTTTTAACGATCACCAATTCATAGAATTCCTCTTCAACATTGAATTTTACGATTCCCACTTTTAAATCGGTCAATAACCAATCGAAACTTACCGTTGGCTCGTCGCTCATTGTCATGGCTACCACCCATTCACCTTGCTGATTGGTAGTCACCACCCAAGTGCCTTCAGAAACTATAGCATCATTAGTAAGAGTAAGAACACCTTCTGCTTGAAATTCTAGTTCACTACCTAGTAATCCATTAATTTGATCTCCGTTATTTTTCAATCTTTTAATCATCCATGAACAATCGCTCATTGTTTCTGTAATGCTTTCTGCAGTTACCGGCTGTAA
>JANQUX010000157.1 GCA_030730545.1 Maribacter sp.
TGCTAGAACAGACTAATAATAATTGGGAACAGGTTTTGTTTTTAATGTTATTAAAGACTTTTGGTTCTAAAATCAATGGTGAGGTCTTCGTTGAAATTGGAAAATCTATTGACTTTTCTATAATTAGAAAATTACACAAAAAGCCATTAGAAATGGCAAGCTTGCTATTTGGGCAAGCTAATTTACTGAATGGTGAACATGAAGAAGATAAATATTATAAAGACCTAATCAAAGAATATGCTTTTTTAAAACACAAGTTTACATTGGTTACGGTATTTAAATCTCCAGAATTTTTCAGACTTAGACCGCCAAATTTTCCAACGATACGTTTAGCACAATTAAGCGCTATATATGCCGAAAATAATAATTTGTTTCATGCGTTGATTGAAAATGAAACACCCAACTTTTCTGAAATATTAAATGTAGAAACGGCAGATTATTGGGATACGCATTTTAATTTTGGCAAGATTTCAAAAAAGAGCAAAAAGAGATTGACCGATTCGTTTTTGAACTTACTACTTATTAATACAATCATTCCTTTAAAATTTTCATATCAACGCTATAAGGGTAATGTTGATTATGAAGCATTATTTAAAATGATGTCTGTAGTAAAAAAAGAAGAAAACAGTATAATTGGTAACTTTGAGAAACTAGGGGCGCTTATAGATAATGCCAAAGATTCTCAAACCTATTTACAGTTATATAATAATTACTGTAAAAAAGACAAATGTTTAGATTGTGCTGTAGGGGCATCTTTAATGAATTTAAAAGTCTAATTTTATCACCCATGAACATATTCTATACAACACTACATTATTTTCAGAAAAGAGGATTTGAGGTGTGTGGCAGAATTGCCGAGCGTTTGGGTATAAGGGCAAGGGTGGTTAGAACCTCTTTCATTTATCTCACATTTGTAACTGTTGGTTTTGGGTTTGCGCTGTATTTATTCTTAGCATTTTGGCTAAGAATAAAAGATTTGATTTACACAAAACGAAATTCTGTTTTTGATTTATAAAATATGATGCAATTATTTCGGTCTAAAATTTACTTGGCATTGACCTTAATGCTAATGGTTTTGGCTTTTGGTGTACTAGGGTATAGATTTGTTGCAGACTACTCTTGGGTCGATGCACTGTATATGACCATAATAACGGTCACCACTGTTGGCTTCTCAGAAGTAAGGCCAATGGGGCCAGAAGGCAAGATATTTACCATAATTCTTATTGTTACGAGTGTATTTATTGTTGGTTTCGCTATATCGATAGTTACCGAATACCTACTCTCCAGAAATTCAGTAGAACTGCTAAAAAAGAAGAAAATGAAGAATGCCATCGCAAATTTAAATCAGCATGTAATCGTTTGCGGCTTTGGTCGAAACGGTATGCAAGCGGCAGAGCGGCTAAAAGCTTATAAGCGACCTTTTGTCGTTATTGAGAAAGATAAAGAGGTGATAGAAAGATATGAAGAAGATATTCTTTTTATTGAAGGCGATGCCAATGATGACGATGTTTTGTTAGAAGCTGGTATTGAGCGGGCACAATATTTAATAGCTACATTGCCAGATGATGCTGCCAACTTATTTGTGGTGCTTTCGGCGCGCCAATTAAAAAAGAGTCTTTTCATTATCAGTCGTGCATCTTTGGTCAATTCACAAAAGAAACTATTCTTGGCTGGTGCCGATAAGGTAATTATGCCAGATAAAATTGGTGGCGATCATATGGCTTCATTGGTAGTTATGCCAGATCTTATAACTTTTATGGATAAGCTTTCTATGGAGGGTGAACATACGACTAATTTAGAAGAAGTGGCCATTGAAGATTTTGCCAATCAGATAGATTGTAATTCGTTGAGAGATTTAGATTTACGTAGAAAAACTGGGTGTACAATAATAGGGTACATTTCTCCAGATGGTGATTATATAATAAATCCGGAAGCAGACATGAAACTTCAGCCTAAAAGTAAGGTCATTGTTTTAGGTAGACCGGAGCAAATAAAGAAATTGAATGAAATGTTCAATATAGAATAATAATCTTTCTACCGTTTATATTTGATTGCATCCATTATTTTTAGGATATTGCTAGACTAACTGACTAATTCAAAATAAATTTTAACTTATGAAGTCTAAACTTCTAACTCTGTTTACTTTTTTATTTCCTATTTTAATTTTTTCTCAAGAACAAGGATTGGATCAACAAATTGATCAAGCCTTTAAGCCAATTTCAGATTTCTTCTCGGCGGTGATATTTTTTAATATCTGGCATGATCCAGATATTCCTTTCGTATTAGTTTTATTGGTGGGTAGTGCGCTGTTTTTTACGTTATATTTTGGCTTTCCGAATATTCGATTTTTCGGTAAAGCAATAAATACAGTACGTGGAAAATACGAGGATATTGAAAAGCATGGTGCTAAGGCATTATATGGAGAGGATGGTATCGCTCAAGGTCAAGATTTAACCAATGTAGATATTGAAGACCATCTTGTTAGCTTAGAAAATGATCTTGCTGTCGATGGTGATATTATTGATACGATTAGAGATGAGAGTTCTGATGGTGAGGTAAGTCATTTTCAAGCTTTGGCAACTGCAGTTTCAGGTACTGTAGGTAATGGTAATATTGCTGGTGTTGCATTGGCAATAGCGCTAGGTGGTCCTGGTGCAACGTTTTGGATGATTATTTGTGGACTTTTAGGTATGTCAACAAAATTTGTTGAATGTACACTAGGGGTGCAGTATAGAGATGTAGGCGAAGATGGTACCGTTTATGGTGGGCCTATGTATTACATAAGTAAAGGATTAAAAGAACGAGGTTTCAAGAATTTAGGTAAAGTTGCTGCTGTAATTTTCGCAATTTTCTGTATAGGTGGTTCTTTCGGTGGTGGTAACGCAGCACAGTCTAATCAAGCTACCATTGTAATAAAAGAACTTTTTAATTGGCAGAGTACGGCGGCAGGTGCAATAGTTGGTCTTGTCTTAGCTATTTTTGTAGGTGTAATTATAATTGGCGGTATTAAGCGTATTGCACAAGTAACAGAAAAAGTGGTGCCATTTATGGCGGTAATGTATATCGTTGCTTGCTTATATATTATAGTAAGTAACTATGCTTTAGTTGACGATGCTATTTCATTAATTGTATCCGAAGCATTTAAACCCACCGCAATAGGTGTAGGTAGTCTTATAGGTGTATTATTGGTAGGTTTTAAAAGGGCTGCATTTTCAAATGAATCAGGTTCAGGTTCTGCATCCATTGCGCATTCAGCTGTTAGAACTAAATATTCAGCTTCAGAAGGTTTAGTGGCATTGTTAGAACCATTTATAGATACGGTAGTTATATGTTCAATGACTGCAATCGTAATTATCATCTTTAACTTTGGTGGTGCTTTTACTTATGGTGGCGATGGTACCGGTTCAGTTTTAATTGACGGTGTTGCTTATGAAGGTGCAGGTATTACTGCTGTAGCATTTGCTGAATATATTCCTTATTCAAATGTATTTTTAACTATCGCAGTGGTATTATTTGCTGTGTCAACAATGATATCATGGTCTTATTACGGATTACAATCTTGGAAATATTTATTCGGACGTGGTAGAACGGCTGATATTGTTTATAAATTACTGTTCTGTACATTCATCGTTATCGGTGCTGCGGCAAGTATGAAATCTATTTGGGATTTCTCTGATGCAATGATATTCGCAATGGTATTCCCGAATATGGTAGGTCTATTCTTCTTATTCCCTGTAGTGAAAAAGCAATTGAACAGATACTTAGATGCCATTAAGCTAAAGTATGATGCTATAGAAGATTAATTTTTTAGCATGAATTTATTTAAATCCCACTTCAAGTTCAACAAACAAGAACGAAGTGGGATTTTCTTTTTGTTATTTATCTTGATTATTATTCAATTGGGGTATTATTTATATCAGTCCAATTCTGTTCATCAATCATATCCTTTGGTTTTAGAAAAAGCTACACAGTCTAAAATTGATTCATTAAAAACAATAGCTTCTAAGAAAGATTCGATAAAGGTATATCCCTTCAATCCGAATTACATTACCGATTTTAAAGGGTATACACTGGGTATGTCGGTTGATGAAATAGATCGGTTACATGAATTTAGAAAAAAAGATGCGTTTGTAAATTCTGCTAAAGAATTTCAGAATGTAACAAAAGTCTCCGATTCTTTGTTGAGCAGTATTTCTAAGTACTTCAAATTTCCAGAATGGACTCAAAATACGAACCGTAAGAGTCCTGAATATAAGAATACGTACACAAGTAAACCTCTCGATAAAAAAGTCGTTTATAAAGATTTAAATACAGCTACTGCAGAAGAGTTACAGCGAATTAATGGTATAGGGGTAAAATTGTCGGCAAGAATTATAAAATTTAGAGACCGCTTAGGCGGCTTTTTAATTGACGATCAGTTATTTGATGTTTATGGTCTAGAGAAAGAAGTTGTAAATAAAGCATTGAAGGAATTTAAGGTGATAAGCAAGCCAAATATTACTAAAATAAATGTAAATACGGCAACAGTTGAAGAACTGGCTAAATTGATATATCTGCAAAAACATGTAGCTCAGGGCATAGTAAATTATCGTAATCTCAACGGAAGTATTAAATCTTTGAACGAATTATTAAAAATAGAAGAATTTCCGTCAGAACGAATTGATAGAATTACTTTATATTTGTCGTTATAAAAAAAAACGCTATGCAAAGTATGTACTTCACCGAAGAACATCAACTATTTAGGGCCAGCCTAAAAGATTTTTTACAGAAAGAAGTTGTTCCTCATATCGATAAATGGGAAGAAACTGGAACCATCGAAAGGTTCATCTGGAAGAAATTTGGTGATATGGGCTATTTTGGTCTGGCAACTCCTGAAGAAGATGGTGGTCTTGGTCTTGATCTTTTTTATACAATTATCTTTTTAGAAGAATTACAAAAAGTAAATTCTAGCGGATTTGCTGCTGCAATGTGGGCTCACGCATATTTGGCGATGACTCACCTAAATAAAGAAGCAGATTCTTTTTTAAAGGAAAAATATTTACGCCCTAGTGTAGATGGCGATAAAATTGGGTGTCTTTGTATATCTGAACCTTTTGGGGGTAGTGATGTAGCTGCAATGAGAACAACTGCAATAAAGCAAGGTGATCATTATGTATTGAACGGATCTAAAACTTTTATTACCAATGGGGTTTATGCCGATTATATGATAGTAGCGGCAAAAACAAATCCTGAATTAGGGCATAAGGGCATCAGTATTTTTGCTGTAGATCGCCATAGTGTAGGGGTAACGGCTAATAAATTAAATAAATTAGGTTGGCGAGCTTCAGACACTGCAGAATTAGCCTTCGATAATGTCGAAATACCTCTAGAGAACCTAATGGGTGTTGAAAATATGGGCTTTTCATATATAATGGAGCATTTTGCTTTAGAGAGATTAATAATGGGTGTTAACGCTCATGCACGTTCAGAACATGCTTTAGACTATGCTCTAAATTACATGTCAGAAAGAGAGGCCTTCGGTAAATCTATTAACCAATTTCAAGCATTACGACATAGGGTAGTAGATCTACATGCCGATATAGACATGTGTAAAGAATATAATTATTCTGTTGCCTATAGGCTTGATAAAGGGCAATATGTGGTTAAAGAAGCGACCATATCTAAATTAAAATCTACCAAAGTGGCTGACGAGGTCGCTTACGAATGTTTACAGTTCTTAGGTGGTTATGGTTATATTGAAGATTACCCTATGGCACGTAATTTCAGAGATAGTAGATTAGGACCTATTGGTGGCGGAACATCAGAAATATTAAGAGAGATTATTTCTAAAATCATTATTGATAAGAAAGAATATAAGCCAGCTACAGTGTAGTTGTCTAAATTAAAATTTTAAAAATCAGTTTAAAGGTTGTCTGTTTCAATATAGTTGTTATATTTGCAGCCTTAATCACAAAAGAGAGGAGGTTTAGCCCATGTTAATAATACCAGTAAAAGAAGGAGAAAACATCGATAGAGCTTTAAAACGTTTCAAACGTAAGTTCGACAAGACAGGTACAATGAGACAGTTACGTAAGCGTCAACAGTTCAATAAGCCATCAGTTGTTCGTAGAGCACAAATACAAAAAGCAGAATATATTCAAGGTCTTAGAGATCAAGAAGAAATTTAGGCTTTGTACTAGAAAATAGAAAATCCCGCAATTTGCGGGATTTTTTTTGCTCAAATTTCAACAGACTTAAAACTTTAATACCTTTAGATTATGTTTTTAGCAGAATTTATTTCATATCTCGCTTTAGAAAAAAATTATTCAGCGCATACAACCAATGCGTATGAAAGGGATATTGCTGAATTTAGCGTGTTTTGCAGGTCTAATTATGAAATAGAGGACATAGACACGATAGCATATAATATCGTTCGTTTTTGGATCGTAGAATTATCTGAAAGAAAAATTAATAATCGCTCTATAAATAGAAAAATAGCATCATTAAAGGCATATTATAAATTTCTCCAAAAAATAGGGCAAACAGATATTAATCCCCTAAACAAGCATAAAGCATTAAAAACGGCTAAGAAAGTTGAAATTCCTTTTTCAGAGTCCGAAATGGAAAATGTATTAACGCAAATAGAATATGCCGATGACTTTGAGGGTGTTAGAGATGAGTTGTTAATTCATGTGTTGTATGTAACAGGTATGCGTAGGGCAGAGGTTATAGCATTGAAAGTAACCGATGTTGATTTTGAAACCATGACCATTAAGGTTTTAGGTAAACGTAATAAAGAGCGAATATTACCGATGCTAGCGGAAACAAAAGATAAATTTAAAGGGTATCTTGTTAGGCGAGATGAGTTGAATGAGTTAGTTGACGAAAGAATAATGTTCTTGACTAAATCGGGCAATAAATTGTATGAAACACTTGTTTATAGATTAATAAAAAAGTATTTTAGAGAGGTTTCCTCGAAGGTAAAGACGAGCCCGCATATTCTAAGGCATACCTTTGCTACACATCTTTTGAATAAGGGTGCAGATTTGAATGCTGTGAAAGAGTTATTAGGTCATTCTAGTTTGGCTTCTACCCAGGTGTACACCCATAATAGTATAGCTGAGTTAAAGAAAGTTCATGCAAAGGCACATCCGAGAGGGGGTAAATAAATTTTGTATAATCAGGCTGATTTTTAGTAGGCCATAAATTTTCTGACTATGAAAGTAAATACGCAATCGGTAAATTTTAATGCAGACAGTAAGTTGATTAATTTTCTTCAAAACAGACTAGATAAGGTGGAAACCTTTTATTCTAAGGTAATTAGCTCTGATGTTTATATGAAAGTGGAGAATACAAGTTCGAAAGAGAATAAAATAGTGGAGATTAAAATTACGATACCCAAAGATAAATTTGTCGTAAAAAAGCAATGTAAATCATTTGAAGAGGCTGTAGACTCTGCCTGTAGTTCGCTGGAACGTAGGCTAATAAAACAAAAAGAGAAAATAAGATTACAAGCATGATAAAAATTTTTCAAAATTTATTTTGAATAAACAAAAAACTAGTATACATTTGCAGTCCGTTAGAAATAGCGGGCTTTTTTATGACGATAAAAGTTGTAAAACAAGCCGATGTAGCTCAGCTGGCTAGAGCAGCTGATTTGTAATCAGCAGGTCGTG
>JANQUX010000158.1 GCA_030730545.1 Maribacter sp.
ATAAATCTACAAGTCCCTCTGGGGTCTTCACAAAAATACTTTTGTTCTCTCTATCAATCTTGGTAACAATATCATCGTTACCAGGTATAAGCAGTTGCTTATCTTCTTTTTCGACTTCGAACAAGGCTTGCGCTGTAGTATCGTTTACACTTTGTACAATACCAATATCACCATGAACGGAGTCTATCATGGTAAAACCGATTATTTCGTGATAATAAAACTTGTTCCCCGTTAGTTTAGGCAACATGGTAAGGGGTAAATAGAGTCCAGATTTCATAATGCGGTCTGCATCAGATTCTGATTTCACCTCTTCAAAATCTATACGAAGTAAGTCCGATTTATGAAGTCGGCATTTTTTAATAAAAAATGGAACCAGATTGTTTCCTAAAGAAACGAATACTGATTCCATATTTTCGTATATCTCGGGATCATCGGTATCTAGTTTTACTAGCACCTCACCTTTGAAACTATATTTTGAAACGATATTACCTAGGTAGAAACAATCTTCCTTTCGCATAGCTTCTTAAAAATTATGCTTTATCTTGTTCAGCAGCAGGAGCTTCTGGAGTTTCAACAACTTGTTCTGGCTCGCCAGCAGCTTCAACAGCTTCTACCTCAGCTTCAGCGTTTTCACCTTCAGCAACTTCTGGTAAAGCAGCAGCGGCAGCATCAGCAGCACGCTTATCGTTTACTTCTTTTTCCAATTTCAAAGCAGCAGTTCTAGCATCAGCTTTAACTTTATCTAAACCACCAACTTTATCAGCAATAGCTTGTTCTTTTTCAGAAACCCAAGTATTGAATTTTTCTTCAGCCTGCTCTTCAGTTAATGCACCTTTACGAACACCACCTAATAAGTGATGCTTTAAAAGAACACCTCTATAAGAAAGAATTGCTTTAGCAGTATCTGTAGGTTGTGCACCATTTTGCAACCATTTTACTGAACTATCAACATCAAGTTCAATTGTTGCAGGGTTTGTATTAGGATTGTAGATACCTAATTTCTCTAAGAATTTACCATCTCTTTTAGCTCTTGCATCTGCAGCAACTACCCAATAGAATGGTTTTCCTTTTTTACCGTGTCTTTGTAATCTAATTTTTACTGGCATATCACATTAATTTGTAGGGTGCCCGACCCTTGATTATTAATTCTAGTTTTTCGCTTACTCTTAAGCGGGTGCAAATATAATTCAAAATACCGAAATGACAACCACTATTAATAGTTATTTAAATAACCATAGAAAGATTTCAAAATAATTCAGATGTAAAAATAAAAAAAAATCACACCAACTACATTAAACACTTGTGTAAAACAACAATCAATTATTCATATTAAAGATTAAAATTTAGTGAATCATTCTTAATTATACACCAATGATGTCGTTCGTTAATAACTCTTAGTAACTACACTTTTTCAAGCAACTCCTTTTTTGTAATTTTATAGGCACTTTTTAGGTCAAGTAACTGACCACTTTTGAACACACAGAAAACTCGCTATGTACCTCATCTTTGATACCGAAACCACCGGTCTTCCAAAAAATTGGAACGCCCCTATTACCGACACCGACAACTGGCCGCGTTGTATACAAATAGCATGGCAGTTGCATGACGAAATGGGAAAATGCATTGAGCATGAAGACTATCTAGTTCGCCCAGACGGATTCAACATTCCCTATGACGCCGAACAAATTCACGGTATATCTACTGAGCTGGCAGAGCAAAAAGGTATTTCTCTTTCTGAGGTATTAGAGAAATTCAACATAGCGATGTCTAAAACAAAATTTGTAGTAGGGCAAAATGTGGGTTTCGATTTAAATATTATGGGTGCGGAATTCCACCGAATGGGTGTCGAAAATCCGTTACAAGAACTTCCTATTTTAGACACTTGTACAGAGCATACGGCACAACTTTGCCAAATACCCGGTGGTCGTGGCGGTAAGTTCAAGCTTCCTACATTAACAGAATTACATCAATACTTATTTGGCGAACCTTTTGGCGAAGCGCACAATGCAACTGCCGATGTTGAGGCGACCACGCGTTGCTTTTTAGAGCTTATACGTAAGCAAGAGTACACCAAAGAACAGTTGGATGTTCAACCTGATTATTTCAAGAATTTCTCTGAGGCGAATCCAAAAGAAATTGAACTTATCGGTCTTAAACATATCAACCTAAAAAAGGCATCGAAAAAAATAGCCGATGCACTTTGGGCAAAAGATACGGGCAGTGTAACAGAAAAAGAAATAGAAGTGAACTTGGCAACATTAGAAAATGCCAGTTTTGCACATCTACACAACCATACACAGTTCTCGATATTACAATCCACCACCAGTATATCAGATCTAATTGCCAATACCGCCAAAGCAAAAATGCCTGCGGTCGCAATGACGGATCATGCGAACATGATGGGCGCCTTTCACTTTGTTAGCGGTGTACTCAATCATAATAAAGGTGTAGTAGCTAGAAATGAAGCGAACCAAAAACGATTTGAAGCTACCGAAAACGGTACGTTAGAAGAAGGGCAAGAACCTTTACATGAGTTACCAGAAGCAGAAATTGAGATTACCCCAATTATAGGTTGTGAATTTCAAGTCTGTGAAGATCATACCAATAAATCGCAAAAAGACAACGGGTACCAAATAGTAATGCTTGCCAAGACTAAACAAGGGTATTTGAACCTTGCAAAAATGTCTTCTATAGCATTCGTTTCGGGTAAGTATTATGTTCCACGTATCGACAAGAAAGTTGTTGAGCAATACAAAGAAGATGTCATAGTTTTGACCGGTAACTTGTATGGTGAGGTTCCGAGTAAAGTTTTGAACGTAGGTGAAAATCAGGCTGAAGAAGCGTTAATTTGGTGGAAAGAGACTTTTGGCGATGACCTTTACATTGAAATCATGCGTCACGGTCAAGAAGATGAAGACCGGGTAAACCAAGTATTGATTCAGTTTGCAAAAAAACATAATGTAAAGCTAGTTGCTACCAACAACACCTATTATGCAGAAAAGGAAAATGCACATGCGCATGATATTCTTTTATGTGTAAAGGACGGCGAAAAACAAGCTACACCGATCGGTCGTGGTCGTGGCTATCGCTACGGCTTACCAAACCAAGAATACTACTTTAAATCATCTGATGAGATGAAAGAGCTTTTTAAGGATATTCCTGAAGCTATCATCAATATTCAAGAAATCGTAGACAAGGTTGATACCTTTACCTTGGCACGTGACGTTCTGTTACCTGCTTTCGATATCCCAGAAGAATTTCAATTTGAGGAAGACAAACTAGATAAGGGTAAACGTGGTGAGAATAAATTTTTACGTCATATTACGTATGAAGGTGCCAAGAAAAGATACGGCGAAATAACGCCAGCAATTGATGAGCGATTAGACTTTGAACTTAAAGTAATCGAAAAAACCGGTTACCCTGGTTACTTCTTAATTGTAGAAGATTTTATAAGGGCCGCAAGAGCTATGGATGTATCCGTAGGTCCTGGTCGTGGATCTGCCGCAGGTTCTGCCGTTGCCTATTGTTTATGGATTACGAATTTAGACCCCATTAAGTACGACCTGCTTTTTGAGCGTTTCTTAAATCCTGATCGTGTTTCTATGCCCGATATTGATATTGACTTTGATGATGAAGGTCGTGGCCGTGTAATGGACTATGTGATCAATAAATACGGTTCAAATCAAGTGGCACAGATTATTACGTATGGTACCATGGCAGCCAAATCTGCTATTAGAGATACAGCTCGTGCCTTAGATTTGCCTTTGCAAGATTCCGACCGCATGGCGAAGTTGATACCTGATATGTCTAAGCTGAAAAAGATTATTGGGGTCGATGAAAAAATCTTAAGAGAGAAATTCAGGTCTGAAGATTTAGAAAAAATAAATGAGCTTTTAGCGATTTCTGAGGGCGATGGTCTTGAAGCAGAAACTTTAAACCAAGCTTATATTCTAGAGGGATCTGTTCGTAACACTGGTATTCATGCCTGTGGGGTTATTATTACTCCCGATGATATTACCAAATTCGTACCCGTAGCGCTGGCTAAAGACTCTGAGATGTACTGTACTCAATTCGACAACTCGGTTGTGGAAGATGCAGGATTGTTGAAGATGGATTTCTTGGGATTAAAAACACTGACCTTAATTAAGGATACCGTTAAAATCGTAAAAGCGAAACACGGTGTTGTTTTAGATCCAGAGAATTTTCCGTTAGATGATGTAAAAACATACGAACTCTTTCAAAGAGGGGAAACTGTAGGGGTGTTCCAATATGAATCTCCTGGTATGCAGAAACACATGAGGGCTTTAAAACCTACCGTTTTTGCAGATTTAATTGCCATGAACGCTTTGTATCGTCCTGGTCCGATGGAATATATACCAAGTTTCATTGCTCGTAAACATGGTACCGAAGAAATTGTATATGATCTTGATGCCAACGAAGAATACTTAGCAGAAACCTATGGTATTACAGTATACCAAGAGCAAGTGATGCTATTATCGCAAAAATTGGCAGACTTTACAAAAGGTGAAGCTGATGTCTTGCGTAAGGCGATGGGTAAAAAGCAAAAATATGTACTTGATAAAATGAAGCCTAAGTTCATTGAACAAGCTTCAGCAAAAGGACATGCCGTTGATAAATTAGAAAAAATCTGGAAAGATTGGGAAGCATTTGCAGCGTACGCCTTCAACAAATCTCACTCTACCTGCTATGCGTGGATCGCATACCAGACCGCATATTGCAAAGCCCACTACCCTGCCGAATATATGGCGGCGGTATTGAGTAATAATATGAATGACATTAAACAGGTTACGTTCTTCATGGAAGAATGTAAGCGAATGGGCTTAGATGTATTGGGGCCAGATGTAAACGAATCGTACTACAAATTTGCCGTGAACGATGCTGGTGCTGTCCGTTTCGGAATGGGCGCCGTAAAAGGTGTCGGTCGTGGTGCCGTTGAAACTATTGTAGAGAACAGAAAAGAAGAAGGAAGCTATAAATCCGTTTTTGATTTTGCCAAACGGATTGACCTTCGTGCCGCCAACAAAAAGGCTTTTGAAAGTTTAGCAGTTGCCGGCGGATTCGATTCTTTCGGCGACACCCATAGAGCACAATATTTTCATGATGAGGGAGACGGAGTTACATTTCTAGAGAAGACAATTAAGTATGGCGCTAAGTTTCAAGAAAGTGAAAATTCTAGTCAAGTAAGCTTATTTGGTGATGCCAGCGAAGTACAAATACCAGAACCTGTAGTACCGCCATGTGAAGAATGGGGAACGATGGAGAAGCTTCGAAGAGAAAAAGAAGTGGTCGGTATTTATATTTCCGGACACCCATTAGATGATTTTAAAACCGAAGTAAAGGCATTTTGCAATGCCAATATAGCTTGCGTAAATGATTTGCCAACCTATGTAAATAGAGAACTTACGTTTGCCGCTGTAATAACAGACGTGCAACACAGGGTTTCTAAAAATGGGAAAGGTTGGGCGGCCTTCACCATGGAAGATTATACGGACTCTTATGAATTCCGCATTTTTGGTGAGGAGTACCTAAAATTCAGACACTTCTTAATGATCAATTCATTTGCCTACGTAAAATTATTTGTTCGTGATGGATGGATGAATAAAGATACCGGTAAAAAAGGAGATCCTAGAATGCAGTTCAACAGCTTTATGCTATTGCAGGAAGTTATGGAAACATATGCGAAGAAACTTACTATAAAATTGAACATTGCCGAACTGAAAGAAGAAAAAGTAAGAGCCTTAAAAGACGTTTTCACCAATCATAAAGGTGATCACGCCATCAATTTTATCGTTTATGAAATGGAAGAGAAGATAAAAGTGAATTTAAATAGCCGAAAACAAAAAGTACAGATTTCAAGTGAATTATTACAACTTTTAGAAAAACAAGACGTTCATTTTAAACTAAATTAAATCGGCAAGTATTAGGCTAGAAATCTAAAATGGTAAATTTTCGCAAACAGTAATCGCTAACTACAACCTTAATTTACTCGTGGACTGTAAGAAAAGAACTATATAAATAGATAAATTAGCTTGATAACTTAATAGACAAAAGGAATTGTTGACCCGTAAGGAAACAGAAGAATAATTGACTAAATTTGTATAATCAATAAAAGTAAATAAGATGGCATTAGAAATAACAGATGCTACTTTTGACGAGGTAGTATTAAAAAGCGATAAACCAGTAGTAGTAGATTTTTGGGCAGCATGGTGCGGTCCTTGTCGTATGGTTGGTCCGATTATAGACGAAGTTAGTACTGAATACGACGGTAAAGCTGTTGTTGGTAAAGTTGATGTAGATGCAAATCAAGAATTCGCAGCTAAATACGGTGTACGTAATATACCTACGGTATTAGTATTTAAAAATGGTGAAATTGTAAGCAGACAAGTAGGTGTATCGCCTAAGAAAGTTTATACAGATGCTATTGACGCAGCTTTGTAAGCACTACATATTTATATAAAAGATAAAAAGAGCTGGCATATGTCAGCTCTTTTTATTTGGTTTAATTTTAATTCGACCGATACATCAAGTTGAATTGTCTTTAGTATCTTTAATATTGTGAATCTACAATCAGAATTAAACAAATCATCTTTATTCTCTAATCTTGAGCTGTTAGCCAACCAAGTAGTAGAAGGTTTTATTAGTGGAATACACCGCAGTCCGTTTCATGGCTTTTCAGCGGAATTTGCCGAGCATAAAATTTATAATAATGGGGAAAGCACCAGGCATATAGACTGGAAGCTTTTTGCAAAGACAGATAAATTGTACACAAAACGCTACGAAGAAGAAACGAATTTAAGGTGTCACATGATACTAGATAATTCTGCATCTATGTATTATCCGCAAGTAGATAATTTAAGTATTGATTCTTTGAACAAAATAGGATTTAGTGTCTTAGCCATAGCTGCATTAATGAATGTGCTTAAAAGACAGCGCGATGCTGTAGGGTTAAGTATTTATTCAGATACCTATAATTACTATGCACCCGAAAAAGGAAGCGAACGTCATTTTCAAATGCTATTGGCACAATTAAGTGCAGTTGGTATGACTAAAAATCCGCCAAAGGAGACAAATACTTATACCTATTTACATCAAATTGCAGAGAATATTAAACGCAGAAGTCTCATTTTTCTGTTTACAGACATGTTTCAAACCGAAAAAAATGATGATGAATTGTTCGAAGCACTCCGCCATTTAAAATATAATAAGCACGATGTCGTACTTTTTCACCCGATGGATAAACAGCGCGAATTATTCTTCAATTTTGAAAATACACCGAAGAGATTTGTTGATGTCGAAACCGGCGAACATTTAGATTTATATGCAGACAATATTAAAGAAGCTTATAATGAACGTATTACCGCTTATTTATCTGACATAAAAATGAAATGCGCCCAATATAAAATTAAATATGTGGATATTGATATACAGCGAGATTTCTCTACAGTGCTCAATACTTTTCTTGTAGAAAGAAATAAATTTCTCTAGAGTGAAAAAAAGTAAAAAAAATGTTTGTGCAATACAAATAACTGTATATATTTGCACTCGCTAAACGCCACGGTCTGGTAGTTCAGTTGGTTAGAATACCTGCCTGTCACGCAGGGGGTCGCGGGTTCG
>JANQUX010000159.1 GCA_030730545.1 Maribacter sp.
GGTACTATGTGCCCAATTTTATTTAATGCGAATAATAAAGATATTAAAGCCGCAACGCCGTAAATAATAATCCAATTTAACGAGTCTGGATCATTGTATTGCAGTACCGCACCGACAGTAAATAATACTGCAAAAACATACCCTAATATCTTAAATAATAGACTCATTTAAATTTAGTTTAATAGGTGATCTTCAATAAGATCACGAACTTGTATTGCACTAACCTTCTGATCGTTATCGCCCGTTACATGATTACTTATGAAGATGGGGAAATCTTCGATATCTTCAGTTAAACGACCATGAGATCCTTTTATCAAAGTAGCATCAATTGGTATAATATTCATGACCGTTCTAAAGCCTAATTTCTTTTTAAGTAACTTACCCACTACTTTTGCCATTACCAATTTATCATTTGGATCTGTCAACATTTCAACTGGATCGTACCCTGGTTTTTTATGAATATCTACCATTCTTGCATAGTCTGGTGCCTTTGCATCATCTAACCAAAAGTAATACGTAAACCAAGAATCTTTATCTGCAACCACCACAATATCACCACAACGCTCATGGTCTATGTGATAGGTCTTTAAATCTTCTCCATAAAGAACTTTCTCTACACCGTCAATTGATTTCATCAATTTGGCAATACGCTCTATATCTTTAGAATTCTTACAATAGACATGTGCTATTTGATGATCAGCAACTGCAAACACATCACTGGCTCCTGCATCTAAAAGCTCTAAACCTCTTTCTTCACGTATAGCTAACATTCCTTCTTTTCTTAATACACGATTAAGATGAATTGGTCTGTTTACATTTGTAATTCCGTATTCTGAAAGCAGAATCACTCTGGTATCTAGTGCTTCATAATGTTGCACCAATTGTTTCACTACAGCATCTATTTCGTTCAGGTCATTTGAAATCACTTTAAAATCAAGACCGTACCGTTGTAAGTTATAATCTAAATGCGGAAGGTAAATGAAGGTTAAATCTGGATTGTGCTTTTTATCTGTCAACAAAGCGGCATCTGCAATCCATTTAGAGGAATTGATAGTTGTCTTAGGACCCCAAAATTCGAACAACGGAAAAGTACCTAGTGCTTTTTGCATGTCGTCACGTAAAGCTGCCGGATAAGAATATACATCGGGAATTTTTCTTCCATCCGCTAAATAGTTCGGTCTTGGTGTAAGGCTATAATCTACATTGCTGTACATATTATACCACCAAAAGTGATTGGCACAAGTGAAATTAGGATGCTTCTCTTTTAAATCGTCCCATATTTTTGGCTGTTCTACCAACTTGTTAGATTGTCGCCAGAACTTGACCTCGCATTCATCTTTAAAATACCAGCCATTACCAACAATACCATGCTCTGATGGCCATTTACCCGTTACATAGGTAGATTGTACAGCACATGTAACTGCTGGTAATACAGGCTCTATGTATGATGATTGACCTTTTTCTAAAAATGATTTTATAAACGGAGTATGCTCACCTA
>JANQUX010000160.1 GCA_030730545.1 Maribacter sp.
CCACAGGGGTTATGGTCTATACCATGGCGTTAATATTACAGGCTACTATCGGATTAGAGTTTTGGATATCTATTTTGCTTATCGGTCTTATAACCATGGTCTATTCTTTTCAAGGCGGAATGAAAGCGGTTATATGGGGAGATGTTATTCAAATGAGTATCCTGTTTATAGGTATAATCATTTGTCTTTATTTTGGATTTAGTGAGCTTGGCGGAGTAGATAATTTTCTTACTCATGTAGATACCGACAGAATTACTGCTGTAGATTTTAATAAATGGGGTTTCAATAATGCCGATGGAAATGATGAATTCGGATTTTGGCCCATGGTGATCGGCGGATTTTTTCTCTATGCTTCTTATTACGGTACAGATCAAACTCAGTCGCAACGATTGTTGTCTTCTAGTAGCATGTCTAACCTTAAAAAGTTGATGATGGCGAATGGACTCCTTCGTTTTCCGTTTACGTTGACCTATTGTATTATGGGTCTTGTATTGGGTACATTATTATTACAAGATGTTACTTTTCAAGAACAGATGGAAACGGTTTATCAAGCGAATATTGGCTCTCTTGCAGGTAAAAAGGCAGATTTAATGGTGCCTGTTTTTATTATTAAATATTTGCCTAATGGTGTTATTGGTATATTGATCGTTGCTATAATGTCAGCAGCAATGTCAACCTTAAGTTCAACGGTAAATTCTTTATCGGCAGTAACTATGGAAGATTTTGTAAAAAGATTCAACCCTAATATGCCAGATAAAAAATACATGACCTATTCAAAATTATTGTCCATTTTTTGGGGTCTGGTATGTTTGTTCTTTGCATTTTTTGCAGGTAATATAGAAGGTACGGTAATAGAAGTAATTAATAAGATTAGTTCTGTTTTCTACGGTCCTATTTTAGCAGCTTTTATTTTGGCAATTCTTACGAAGAGAACACATGCACTTGGTGCCAATATAGGTATCGTGGTAGGGGTGTTGTTCAATATTTATTTATGGCTATATGTACCACAAATATTTTGGTTCTGGTGGAATGCTTTAGGTTGTTTGGTGACAATTTTAGTTGCTCTTGCCGTGAGTTATACTGTAAAAAGAAAAGTGAACGAAGGTCTTGAGGTTACCTATTATTCTGGTAAAAAAGAGGTAGCAATATTACTTGGTTACTTTGTTCTAATTGTACTGTTCAGTATTTCATTACCTAATATTTTGAATTAGAACTATGCGGATGAAATTTGTAATAGCTCCAGACAAGTTTAAAGGTTCTTTAACCGGATTCGAGTTTTGCGATGCCGTAGAAGAAGGTATTAAAATGGTTTTCAAAGATGCCGAAATCATAAAGAAACCTTTGGCTGATGGTGGTGATGGCACTATGGAAGTCGCTAAGCATTATATAAAAGGAGAAACCGTTACGGTAACTGTAAACGACCCGCTTTTTAGACTTATTAATGCATCATATTTATATTCTGATGAAACTAAAATAGCCTATATAGAGA
>JANQUX010000161.1 GCA_030730545.1 Maribacter sp.
CTTCAGACTTCATGGCAGTAGTATTCGTCAAGTTGCCGTCAGCATCTAAAATGTCAATTAATTCATCCATAGCAAAAAAAAATCCCTCCGATAAAAGAGGGATTATATAAATTTATTCGAAGTAGCTAAAAGTTTCTCCGTCTTTAATAGTTAGAAGTGTTTCATAAATTAAACGAATTACATTTTCTACATCTTCTTTATGTACCATTTCTACCGTAGTGTGCATGTAACGCAAAGGCAAAGATATTAATGCCGAAGCAACTCCGCCATTGCTATAAGCAAAAGCATCTGTATCGGTACCGGTTGCTCTAGAAGCAGCCATACGTTGAAAAGGAATTTTTTTCTTTTCAGCTGTATCTAGTATACGCTCACGTAGTTTATTTTGAACAGCAGGCGCATAAGAGATAACTGGTCCGGCTCCAATTTCGGTATGTCCTTGTACCTTTTTATCGATCATTGGTGTTGTAGTATCATGACAAACATCTGTAATGATAGCAACATTAGGTTTAATGGTCTGCGTAATCATTTCAGCACCACGTAGACCAATTTCTTCTTGAACTGAATTGGTTATATATAGACCGAAAGGTAGTTTTACTTTATTCTCGTGAAGCAGACGTGCAACTTCAGCAATCATAAATCCACCAGCACGGTTATCTATTGCTCTACAAACAAATTTGTCATCGTTAAGTACCTGGAAAGTATCAGGGTATGTAATAACACAACCAACGTGAACTCCCATTTTTTCAACTTCGGCTTTGTCTTTAGCACCTATGTCTATGCTGATATTATCTAATTTAGGGGCTAATTCTTCCTTTTCACCTTTACGGGTATGAATAGCCGGCCAGCCAAAAACACCTTTAACGATTCCCTTTTTAGTATGGATGTTTACCCATTTTGAAGGAGCAATTTGGTGATCACTACCACCGTTACGAATAACATAGATTAAACCGTTATCTGTAATATAATTGACATACCAAGAGATTTCATCTGAATGCCCTTCAATAACAACCTTATATTTAGCGTCAGGATTAATAACTCCAACAGCTGTACCGTACGTATCCGTTATAAAAGTATCAACATATGGTTTTAAGTAGTCCATCCATATTTTTTGTCCTTCCCATTCATAACCAGTAGGAGCAGCATTATTCAGGTATTTTTCAAAAAAGTCAAGAGACTTTTTAGTTATTATTTTTTTATCAGCCATCAATGTAAGTTTAAGATACAAACTTAAGAATATTAGCGTTGTATTAATAATAACCTTCTTTAATAATCGTTAATTTTGGCAGGACTTTTGTTTAGCTCATGGTAATGAAATATAACTTTTTACTTCTTTTTATAATCTTGACCACAGTTTTTGTTGGTAACGCTCAGGTTGAAGAACAGGAGCTGGATTCGATAACGGAAAAAATGATTATTATAGCCGGTGATTCGCTGGTGCAAAATTCTATCGCGTTAGAAGAGGCTTATGTATTTGGTAAGCTTAAGTTTTCATCTTATGACGATAAATTAAGATATTATATTTTACGCAGAAAGACGCAAAAAGTATATCCGTACGCTAAAATGGCGGCCGAACGTTTGGTAGAGCTGAACGATAGTTTAGCTGCTATAAAAAATAACAGAAAACGTAAAAAATATACCAAGAAAGTACAGAAATTTATTGAAGAGGAGTTTTCTGAAGAGTTAAAGAAATTAACCCGTACAGAAGGTCAAATTTTAGTAAAGTTAATATATAGGCAAACAGGTGCTACCGCTTTCGATTTGGTGAAAGATTTACGCAATGGCTGGCGTGCCTTTTGGTACAATACCACAGCTAAACTTTTTAGTATTAGTATTAAAGAAGAATTTCATCCAGATCTAATAGAGGAAGATTATTTAATTGAAGATATTTTACAACGTGCCTTTTCTCAAGGCAAGCTTGAACGGCAAGAAACCGTTCTCGATTACGATTATGATAAGTTGTATAATAAATGGAAGAGAACTACTAAAGTACCCAAAGATTAAGATGATTTTGGTTTCTTACCGAACATAGAATCCATAATAGTCATAATGCCCTTAAAGCCTGTTCTAACGGCGAAGAATGCAAGAATTATTCCTATAATACAAACAGGCCAGAATAAAAAATGCTCTTGATTTTTAAATGCTTGGTATAATACAATAGGCGCCGTAAACATTAATACCACTGTTACGGCTAGGCGTTTTAGACCAGTTACCAGTAAATCTTTATCAGTTCGTCTCATTGTCGGTAATTACTATACTGTCTTTGTATTCTTCTACGATAGCGAAATAACCCAGAGCGTAATTATCTGACCGTTCTACATTATCAAAAACTTCGTTATTATCAACACCGGTAATATTTATTATATTACCGCGAACTGTGGCTGCAGGAGTCTGAAACGGACCTTGGTCACCACCAGACTGAACGATGATTTGGTTCATGTAATTATAAAAAGACTCATCTACACCTATAAGACTAATATTTACTACTGAGCTTGTATTTAGTTCGAGTTCATTATCATAAAAGTATGAGAATATAAACGTTTGTCCTTGATAAAACTCATCTTCGGTAACTAGAAATTCACCGAAATCTAAATCTAATAAATAAAAATCGCTACTGTCGGCAGGGTCTGTAAATGCTACAATTATTTCGGTTTCGTCACCTGAAAACAAAGTTTCGTCACCTTGCTCTAATGAGTCTATTGGTACAGATTTTACATAAGTTGTGGTTGCGAAATAGCGTTCTTCATCTGTTTCAAGAATCAGCTGAAACACATCACCTTCGTTAATGCTACTTACCCTAATTCGTTGATCACTATCAAACGAAGGGTCTGGCACCCATTTACCGCTACCTGCTTCCACTTCAGCTAAGTTTGATATACCGCCACCTTCTAAAATTTCTGGGGCGTCTTCTCTTGGGGTTCCGTAATAAATAATGGCACTTTTAATAGTCGCAACAGTGTTGTCGTCGAAGAACGAACTACTTTGCGAAACTTTTATCTCTATGGGTAAATATTCTTGAGTTTCGTCAACTCTAATTACACCTTCAACGATAAGTCTAGTTTCGTTTTCTGGTAAATCAACATCAATAACGTCTTCACAAGAAATGCAAAACGCAATGGCAAATAATATCAACAAATAACGTCTCATGGCTTATAATTTAAAATTATAGGTAACAGCAGGTACGATTCCGAAAATTGAGGTGCGTACAGCTTCATTGGCACCGGTATCATCATTTTGTCTAAAACTAATAGACGCCGCATTTCTTCTGTTGTATACATTATAAAGGCTAAATACCCATTCTCCCTGTATTTTTCTATTCTTATTTTTTCTAGGTGTCAACGTAGCAGAGAGATCTAGTCGATTGTAAGCCGGTAATCTTTGGGTATTACGAAGTCCGTAATAGGGTACCGTTAAATCTTGAAATTGAAATTGACCTATAGGGTAATTTGTTGGTTGACCTGTTTGGTAGGTGAAATTACTACTGAAACTCCATTTATCGTTAACATCGTAATTTAAAAATAAAGAGACATCATGGGTTTTGTCGTAAGGGGTATTGTACCAATTGCCAAAATTAATACCTGATTCTAAATTAGTTCTACCATCATCGGCTATAGATGCTCTACCAGGTGTGCGCTGTTCAGATTTAGATAAGGTATATGCTAACCAACCTTGTAACTTACCTTCATTTTTTCGTAACAAAAATTCCAGACCGTAAGCACGAGCTTCTCCGTTTAAAATAACTTGTTCGATAGCATTGTTTGCTATTAAATTGGCACCGTCGATGTAATCTATTCTATTTTGAACTTCTTTATAAAAAACTTCAGTTTCAATAGAGTAATCGGCATCTTTAATATTCTTGAAATATCCGAAGGCATATTGATCTAATAATTGTGGTTTAGTAAACGGTCCGCTAGGTGTCCAAACATCTAAAGGAGTAGGGGAGCTTGTATTCGAAAGTAGGTGTAGGTATTGAGCCAATCTAGTATAACTGGCTTTAATAGAACTCGTTTCGTTTAATGTATAGGATAGAGATGCTCTTGGCTCAAAATTGCTAAAATTAGATAAAGTGGTGCCTCTACCAGGATTTATGACATCTATAGGTTCTGCCTCTTTGTAGATTAACAAAAAGGGATCAAATTCAACAGGTCTATTGTTAGCATAGACATTTAATTCATCTTGACCAAGTCTCGTAAAATGGCTAAATCGTAACCCATAGCCAAGACTTAAATTATCGGTAACTCTATGTTCAAAATCTACATAGGCCGCAAATTCATTGGCGTATTTTTGAGTCAATTGTTCTTCAACAATTCCTGATTCGTCATTACTAGGTTCTATTTTACCTGGATTAAATTGATAGTATACATTATTGATACCGTAGTTGACCTGTAACTTATCAGTGGCGTAGTGTTTTAGGTCATATTTGATGTTAAAATTACGAATACCTGAATTCCAGTTGAATCCAACAAAATCTAATTTCAATCCGTAATAGTAATCAGAATATATCAGGGATAGGTTTGAGAAAAGCTTATCGGAAAACAAATGGTTCCATCTAAAATTAGCAACAGTATTACCGTAGGTATTAACAAAGCTATCGTTAATGCCAAAAACATCTCTACCAAAATAACCGGATAGAAAAATATTATTTTTATCGTTTATCCTATAGTTTAATTTAGTGTTAAGGTCATAGAAATAAGCCGTATTATCTACATCGAATAGCGGCAGAAAAAGATGGGCATACGAAGCTCGACCGCCAATAAGAAAAGCGGCTTTGTCTTTTTTGATAGGACCTTCGACAAGAAGTCTGCTCGCCACAGCACCTATACCGCCATTCATTTTAAACTCTTTGCTGTTACCTTCTTTTTGGAAAATATCTAGCACAGAAGAAACTCTACCACCATAACGCGCGGGAATTCCGCCTTTATAAAGTTTTACATCTTTTATTGCATCAGGATTAAAAACAGAAAAGAATCCGAATAAGTGAGAAGAGTTAAAGATGATAGCCTCATCTAATAAAATAAGATTTTGATCTGCAGAGCCACCACGAACATTAAAGCCAGAAGCACCTTCGCCAGCATTTGTAACACCAGGAAGCAATAGAATAGATTTAATGACATCAGCTTCACCCAGAATTACGGGTATTTTTTTGATGGTACCAACTGATAACGTATTAACGCTCATTTGTGGTTTTCTGATATCCATCTTTTCCACATTTTCGGTAACTACAACTTCTTCTAATTCTTCTGCTTCTTCGTCAAGTAAATAATCTAAACGTCTATTTTCTGTCAAGGATATTTCTTGCAGAACATCTTTAAAACCTAGGTAGCTAATTAAAACTTTGTATGTGCCTTCTGGTAGTGTAATGGAATAGAAGCCATATTCATTTGTAGTTACACCTGTACTCAGTTCAGGTATAGCAATGGTAACACCAATGAGTGTTTCGTTACTACTAGATTCTGATATAGTGCCGCTTAGGGTAAATTTTTGTTGCCCCCATGATGAAAATGAGAGGCATAGCAGCGATATAAGAATAATTGGAAAATATCCTTTCATCAATTTTTTTTGTAAAAATACTTAGAAATTACTGATGCTCCTAAAACAAATTTAACTCGATTCTGAAGATTAAACTGGAAGCGGCTTTTTTAATATCCTATGATTGGATACTTGGATAATTTTAAATTCTTAAATATGCTACAAAAAAAAACACCCTCAAGATATATTGAGGGTGTTTTGTACCGAAGTTTATTAGGTTAAATGGAATCTAAAATACCATTTAAAGTTGTACTTGGTCTCATTGCTTTTTCTACTAGAATAGGATCTGGTTTGTAGTAACCACCGATATCTTGTTTAGAACCTTGAGCATCTATTAATTCAGTAAGAATCTGAGATTCATTATTGTTAATTTCTGAGCTTACTTTTGAAAATATGGATTTCAATTCAGCATTGTCATCTTGCAATGCTAATGCCTCTGCCCAATATTTAGCTAAAAAGAAGTGACTACCTCTGGTATCTATTTCTTTAACCTTTCTAGAAGGAGATTTATCGTTTAATAAAAATTTCTCGGTAGCGCTATCTAAAGTATCACCAAGAATTTTAGCAGCTGCGTTTGCATTTTTCTCACCGTAGAATTCTAACGAAACTCCTAAAGCTAAAAACTCACCTAAAGAATCCCATCTAAGGTGGCCTTCTTCTAAAAATTGCTCTACGTGTTTTGGAGCAGAACCACCAGCACCCGTTTCAAAAAGTCCGCCACCATTCATTAAAGGAACAATCGACAGCATTTTCGCGCTAGTACCTACCTCTAAAATAGGAAATAAGTCAGTAAGGTAATCACGTAATACGTTACCAGATACAGAAATTGTATCCTTACCAGCTTTCATTCTTTTTAAAGTAAATTCTGTAGCCTTAATAGGAGACATAATTTGAATGTCTAAACCTTTAGTGTCTTCTTGAGATAAATAAATGTTTACTTTTTTAATCAGTTCGGCATCATGTGCTCTATTTTTATCTAACCAAAATATAGTAGGATCATTAGTAGCCTTAGCTCTTGATACTGCTAATTTTACCCAGTCTAGAATAGGAGCGTCTTTTACTTGGCACATACGCCAAATATCACCCTCGCTTACTGAATGCTCTATTAAAACCTTACCACTTTCAATTTCAACCACTTGAACTTTTCCGTTTTGTTTGATTTCAAAAGTCTTGTCATGAGAACCGTATTCTTCCGCTTTTTGAGCCATTAACCCAACATTTGGTACGGTACCCATAGTCGTAGGGTCAAATGCACCATGCTCTTTACAGAAATCTATAGTCGCTGAGTAAATACCGGCATAGCTACTATCTGGTATAACAGCTTTTGTATCTTGAGCTTTACCTTCTTTATTCCACATTTGACCAGAATTTCTGATCATTGCCGGCATAGAAGCATCAATGATAATATCGCTTGGTACATGAAGATTGGTAATACCTTTATCAGAATTTACCATCGCTAATTCAGGTCCGTTCGCTAATGCGGCATCTAAATCTTTAGATATGGCATCTTTTTCGCTTGCAGGAAGCTCTTCAATTTTCTGATATAAACTAGCTAAACCGTCATTAGGACTAATACCTAATTTATCAAAAGTGTTAGCATACTTTTCAAAAACAGATTTTAAGAAAGTTTCTACAACATGACCAAATATAATTGGATCAGAAACTTTCATCATTGTAGCTTTTAAGTGTACAGAAAAAAGAACACCTTTATCTTTAGCATCTTTTATTTCTTTCTTCAAGAAATCAAGTAAAGCTGTTTTGCTCATTACCGTAGCATCGATAATTTCGCCTTTAAGCAAAGCCAAGTTGTCTTTTAAGATGCTTTCAGAACCTTCTGAAACTAATTTAATTTGTACAGATGTAGCATTGTTCAAAGTCAATGATTTTTCATTGGCCTGAAAATCACCGTCGCCCATTGTGGCTACATGCGTTTTAGAGCTAGAGCTCCAAGCACCCATACTGTGCGGATTTTGCTTTGCGTAATTTTTTACAGCTCTAGGTGCTCTAC
>JANQUX010000162.1 GCA_030730545.1 Maribacter sp.
GAATTTTAGATTAACCGCAATATTCGTATTGTATATTTCTTGGTGTTTTGGGCAGCGGAGTAGGAGTGTTACTTTCTTTAGTGAGTAGTTTTTTACTGGCTTATTTCATTTTCGACACACCATTTGTGCCTTCATGGGTTCCATTTTTGGTGGTATTGCCAGGTATTACATTATTAGTCTTAGCTATCGGATTAATGAATAGTAGAGGAGTATTAAATAGTCCGCCATTGCAGGTGTTGCGAAAAGAGGGGAATTAATTATTCTAGGTTTAAAACTTGGTATTGATTTGAATTTAATAAGTAAACTATATAAATATGGACATTTGCAAAGGAAATCTCCTTTACACCTTTAGATTTAAAAGTCATTTTTGACTTAATTACCGATAAATACCTCACTTAGCGTGATTTGTCAACTAATCGACATAGCTTTGCGCTTTAATTACAAAAGTGATTGTTATGCCGTTGTTTACCGATTTAAAGATATCTAGAAACTTAGAAAAAGCACTTGAAGATTTAGGTTTTGAAAATACTACTCCAATTCAAGAGAAAGCTTTCCCTATTGTAATGAGTGGTAGTGATGTTGTAGGTATAGCTCAAACGGGTACCGGTAAAACATTTGCCTATCTGCTTCCTATTTTAAATACACTGAGTTTTTCTAAAGAAATACATCCAAAGGTAATAATTCTTGTACCTACTCGTGAGCTTGTGGTACAAGTGGTCGAAGAGGCAGAAAAACTAGCAAAATATGCAGGCATTCGTGTTCTTGGCGTATTTGGTGGTAAAAGTATGTTGCGCCAAAAAGATGCCTTGGCATTAGGTACAGATGTTCTTGTCGCAACGCCAGCAAGATTGTATGACTTGATCTTAACAAAGGCTGTTCAGTTAAAACAAGTAAAGAAACTTGTAATTGATGAGGTCGATGTAATGCTAGATTTAGGCTTTAGGTTTCAGCTCGTAAACATTTTTGAGCTTTTACCACAGAAGAGACAAAATATTATGTTTTCGGCTACGATGACTGATGATATTGAACTGTTTATTACCGATTTCTTTACAGGTGTTCAGAAAATTGCGATAGCAGTTAGTGGAACTCCCTTAGAGAATATTACCCAATACGGGTACGCTACACCTAACTTTTATACGAAAGTAAATCTGTTGGTGAATTTATTACAGAATGTAGAAACCTATCATAAAGTTCTAGTATTCGTTTCAAGCAAGCGTAGTGCCGATTTACTGTTTAAAGAGTTGGCAGAATTTTTCAGTGAAGAAATCTGTATTATTCACTCCAACAAAACTCAGAATTACAGATTACGATCTATTAATCAGTTCGACGAGGGTAAGAACCGTATTTTGGTAACTACCGATGTTATGGCTCGTGGATTAGATTTACAAGAGATATCTCACGTTATAAATTTTGATACTCCGACATATCCTGAAAACTACATGCACCGAATCGGTAGAACGGGTAGGGCAGAGAAAGAAGGGACTT
>JANQUX010000163.1:0-6098 GCA_030730545.1 Maribacter sp.
GGTAACAGCAAAATTAATGGGTACAGTAACCGCAGTTGTTTTTGGCGGGACCATGACTTTATTGACCGTGGGACTTACGGCAATTGTTTCGCCTAAATTTAGAAAGCTCGATTTACAGAAAGATGTCGAAGAGCATGAGAGTTAGAATATTTAGTTATAGTGCATAAAAAAAGCCCCTAATTAGGGGCTTTTTTTATTGTAGGTGGTGCTTAATGTTTGGGTCATTAAGCGGGGGAACTTGTAGGTAAACTGAAGATTTGGGAATCAACACTTAATCTTAACAACAGTGTAAAGATAGAACCAATGTCTAGTTTGTACTAACTTTTGTTGTGAAGTGTCATTTTTAATATTTAAGAAAAGGATTACATGTTGTTTAATAATATATTTGACTTGAATAGGTCTAATTTTGTAAAAAAGACATCATATAAAAAATGTAAACTATTTGCTTTTTCTGAAGTGTAAATGAATAGCATTTCGATTTTTAAAAATTTATGGGATTTTCTTAAATTAAAAAATAATAATTGAAGTAAAAAAGTTAAAACAACGAAAAAGCCCCTAAAATAGGGGCTGTTCTTTAAAGTAGGTACACTTAAAATTTGGGTTTTAAGCTGGGGAAACTTGTAGGTAATGTGAAGATTTGGGTCAACACTTAAACTTAATAACACTGTAAAGATATAACCAAAAACTAGTTTTGAAAAACTATTGTTGTGAACTGCTCAATTCTTTTTGTAAGAAAAAGATTACAATTAAATTTGTGTATTTCGTCGATGTTTTTGCTAAAATTTAGCTGAATTCTTTCAATGAAAGTTGCTTGCCGTCAAACTCGGCATAGGTGTAGTAACCGATCCAATCCCCTAAATTGGTATATTTTGAATTTTCTTTTAATTCTATTTCTAAAGGAAGATGTCTATGACCAAAAATGAAATGGTCATAATGTTGAGTTTCTAACTTTCGTTTGGCATATAGCACCAACCATTCTTTGTCTTCACCTAAAAACTTGGCATCATCATCTCCGCTGATTAATTTGTTGCTTACAGATAGGTGCTTTGCCAATCGTACCCCAATATCTGGGTGCAACCATCTAAAGAACCATTTAGCGACCGGGTTGGTAAAAACTTTCTTCATTCTCTTAAAGCCCTTATCGTCTGGTCCTAGTCCGTCGCCATGTCCTATAAAAAAAGAAATACCGTTAATTGAATACTGCTGGGGTTTATGGTAAACGGGTATATTAAGTTCTTCTTGAAAGTAACCATTCATCCAAAGATCGTGGTTACCTACAAAGTAATGTATTTGAATGCCTGCATCAGACAGTTCTGCAAGTTTCCCCAGTGTTCTGGTAAATCCTTTAGGGATAACTGTCTTGTATTCAAACCAAAAATCGAACAAATCACCCATTAAGAAAATGACTCCTGCATCCGACTTTATCGTATCTAACCAACGAATAAACTTTAGCTCTCTTACCCTACTTTCTTCCATAGTAGGTGCACCTAGGTGGTTATCGCTAGCAAAATATACTTTTTTCCCTGCTGGAAGTTCAATGTTCGTCATCAGGGTGTAAATATAATAACTGTTTCGCGTATCGAGGGAATACACGGGTCAAAATAAGAGCATGCTAGTTTTTAGATGTGGAATTATACAACAGCATCTTTTTCGTTCAGCACCATTTTTATTGGTAGGTGATCACTAAATCCTTTTTCATTAAATGTTGAAGAATTGGGCCTGCCAAATTTTACTGGTTTCTGGTACGACCCCGAAGTAAGCTCTGGGTAATCAATAATTTCTACAGAGCTCAATTTAAAAGGCAATTCTGATTTCTCTGATAAAATACTTTTAGAAATCATAAACTGATCAAGCATATTATATTCATTACCGAATACGAAGGTGCCTATTTGAGCATCTAAAAACCGGTGCATTACATTGTAGAAATACTTTAGGCGCACCCTATTACTTTTGACCAAGGCTTTGTTGTTAATAGCCATTAAATAAGAGGTAATGCTTTTGTTATATGGATTATCATTAAAATCGCCCATCAGTAAGATATTGGCATCATCGCCTTGCTCTTCGTAAATTCTTTCGATCCAATACGATAAATTTTCGGCTACCATAATTCTAAATGGTTCGCTTTCGAGTTCACCACCAGATCTAGATGGCCAATGGTTAAGTACGCATACCAACTTATTGCCATTGGCAGTATTGATATGAACTTGAAACAAATCTCTGGTAGTATTTCTTTTTATAATACGTAGACTAAACGTTTGCTGTTCTGGTCCGTATTTGGTTTTATCATAAATAAGGGCAGTGTCAATACCTCTTTTATCATCTCCTTCAGAAATTACAAAACCGTAGTTCTTATTTAAGGCAGCACTCATGGCATCGATAAGTAGCTCAATAACATACTCGTTTTCTACCTCACAAACACCCAATATATCTGGACCTTCACCATTATTGAATTTTGATATTACCGCTGTTAGATTGGTAATTTTCTGGTTTAGAATAGCAGCACTCCATCCGTCAAGCTCTTTACCTAAATGAGTGTTTAAAAATTCGCTTCGTCTAGGGGAATTTTCTACATCGAACAGGTTTTCAAGATTCCACCAGTAAATATGATGTTTGGTCATGTTGTTATATATTAAGGAGTTCCCCTAAAAATAAAACAAATTGAAAGCTTGTAAAGAAAGTATACCGTTAAGTTTTGGTGAACTTAATTATCACTGGCATACCACTCTGCAAAAGAAGTATCTGTTTCTTGCAGTTTTAAAGAGAATAAAGAAATATTTTCTGGAAGGCGAGATTTTATTTTCGCGGCAAAATCGATGACCATATTCTCACTAGTAGGTTGGTAATCTGCCAAGATAACGCTGTGCCCTCTATCGGTTAATTCTTTGGCAAGTTCTACGTGAGGCGTATTTTTATTGAATACCGTAGCGTGATCGAAAATATCAACGATATCTTCTTTAACTATTTTTTTAAGATCTCCGAAATCGATAACCATACCTAATTTTACGTGGCTGGTGTCTGTAATAGGTCTACCAATAACGGTTACAGATAATTTATAGCTATGGCCGTGTACATTTCTACATTTACCGTCATAACCGTAAAGTGCGTGTCCGGTTTCAAAATTGAATTGTTTGGTAATACGAATATTGCTCATAGCCTATAATTATATGGCAAAGGTAGGGAATCTTTAAAAGGATTTATATAGAGAAATCATTCTAAAACAATCTCGGTATTTCCAGTGATTAAGCTAACGTGGCAACAGTCTGCACCCACTTCATAATCTTGTTTGATGACCTCTTGATTGTCAATATAACCTTTGAAAGTAAGTGTTGCGGTAGCATTTTGGTATTGAACACGATTGGCGTCACTAATAATAGGGTAGAAACCTTGTTCTTTAAGGTATTGATATTCTTCACCATTTAAATCTGCAGCTAAGTCTTCTTTAGTTGCAGTATCGATAACCTCATAGCTATCTAATGCTATTGCTTCACCCGCTGGGTCTTTTACGCTAACGGTTATGGTAACAAAATTTAGAGTGCATATAGCCGTAGAGCAATCTTGTTGTTTAATAGCATCGTCTTTGTCGTTACAGGCAACAAGAAATATAGATAGAAAAACTAATGTCATTTTTGCGAACATAAAACTGGTTTTTTATAAGATGTTCAAATACCGATTAGTTGCTTGGAGACTTGAACTACCTCTTGTATTTCTTTTTAGCTCGCATTTTATTTACGAAATAAATGATCAAAACAGACAGGGCGAGAACTGGAAATACTAGGTTACCGTTTAAAAATTGAAAGAAATCCATACTAATTATTTAGAAACAGAACGAACCGCTGTTTCAGTTATTGTTTATTTTTTAAATTTTGACAGTGCGTTTCTCGTAAAATCAGAAAGGGCTAATTTTCCGGTGATAGCTGCGCGGTCTGTCAATAAGGTTTCCCAATGGTCGGTACCTTCCCATAAAACTTTCTTCCATTCAGTTAAAGCTTCAGCATTATAGCTTGCCAATTTATGAATGAAGAAGTCAAGTTCCTTATCCATTTCTTGTGCAGAGTCATATACTTTATTGAACAAGCCTTTCTCTTGAGCCCAATAAGCACTTTTCCATTCTGTAGGCGCTAAAGACATTTCGCCCAAGGCTGCAATTCCTATTTTACGAGCTACAGCAGGTGCAATTACTAAAGGAGCAATACCAATACTAAGTTCCGACAGCTTAATAGATGCGTTTACGTTAGAGTACACATAATCACAAGCAGCAGCAAGACCTACGCCACCACCAACAGTTTTACCATGTACACGACCTACGATTACCTTTTTACACTTACGCATGGCATTGATGACATGGGCAAATCCGCTAAAAAATGCTTTACCTTCCTCAAGGTTAGAAACCTCTAATAACTCGTCAAAAGAGGCACCGGCGCAAAAAGCTTTTTCTCCCTCAGATTTTAATAGGATAACAGAAATACCTTCGTTGTCAGAAAGCTCATTAATAGTGTCTGTTAAGCGTTCTAGAAGTTCAAAAACGAATGAATTACTAGCAGGGTGCCCAAATTCTACATGAGCAACTTTACCATCTATTCGTGTATATAAACTTCCATTTTTTCTTGAAGTGACCATAGCATTTTATTTTACTCGATAAACGAGATTACCTACTTCGAGAATTCCCTCGAACTAGCTGATACAAAATTACGGATTTTGCAATAAAGGTTTGAACTTGTTTCTGAATTTCCACACCAGGGCGGCACCTCTAATAAACATCCAAACGGTGAAGGCAAGCCATATGCCGGTTAATCCCCAGTGAAGATATTTGCCTAAAAACAGCATGGGCACAAAACCTAAAAAGGTAGCTACCAGTAAGGTGTTTCGTAAATATTTCATTTCACCAAGACCTTTAAATACTCCATCTAAAACAAAGGCAATTGTATTAACCGGAAGCCCTAGAATTATTATATAAAAGATGCCGTAAAAGGCAGATAGAACCAAACTCTCGTTTGAAAATAGACTACCTAAAGTTTTATAGAAAATAGTAGCCAAAGCCATAATTACCAGGCTAACTATGAGTCCGTATTTCGTAATTTTTTTCGCCAACAGCCAGAGTCCGTCATAATTTCGTTCCCCCAATAATCGACCGCCCATAATATTACCCGCAGCACCGTACCCATCAATAAAAAAGGCAGAAAACAACCACAGATTTATGGCAATGGTATGTGCACCAATATACTTGTCACCTAGAGCGGCTGCTTCGCGTACAGCTAGAATAAGCGCAGTGTTAAGGGCAATAGCACGAACAAAAAGATTCAAGCTCATGACTACCAATCGACCAAGTTCTTGGTGAACAGGTAATTTTAGTTTGAGGCTAATATCTGTCTTTGTCCAAAGTAGGTAGAATGCCATTATCGCCATTATGGCTTGCGCCAGTAAGCTAGCATAAGCTGCACCTTCTAAATACATGGCAGGGATGAATCCTTCAATACCATATACAAAAGCAAAATCTAGAATAACGTTTAAAACTGCTCCGGTGATAGCAATGACCATGGGCCAATAGGTATTCTGTAATCCGCGGAAAATACCCATCACCGCGAAAACGAATAAGGTTAAGGGAAAACCCCATACTCGAATGGAGTAGTAGCTAATACAGTATTGCAATATTTTTCCTTTGGCATTTAAAAGTTCAAAGATTTCTTGAACAACAAAAATGGTAGATAGCAAAACCAGAATACTCAAAGCAATGTTGAGATAAATAGCCTGCGCGGGTAATGTTTTAACTTCCTCTAATTTACCGGCACCTAAATATTGTGAAATAATGGAAGATATAGCACTACGCGTCTGCCCAAGAATCCAGATCAGCATAGAAAGAAATGACCCTACAATACCTGCTGCTGCAAGAGATTCTAACCCGTCTACCGGAATATTACCTACAATAGCCGTATCTGTTATGGACAATAGCGGTTCGGCAATACCCGCAATAGTGGCGGGGATTGCCAGGGCATTTATAGATTTAAAATTTACTGAAGTCTTCTAAAAATAGGGTTTCTATAGTACAAGTTCGTAGCAATGAAAAGGATGATTACTTTGGTTTGGGAACAAGATATCTCCTA
>JANQUX010000163.1:6108-7507 GCA_030730545.1 Maribacter sp.
GCATTGTTTTCTCTGGCAAAGTTTTCGCCGAAGTCCATTAAACGCTGGGCAAAACCTTTACCTTGATAGTTAGGGTGTACTGCTAGGCGATGAATATAGTAGTTATTTACATTTTCTGTTAGCCAGTTTACAGTAGAGTATTCTTCATCCATAAAAAGGGAAACAACAATACAGCCCACTATTTCGTTATTATTTTGAAGCACATAAAGTTCATCGCGTTCTATGTCATTTTCAAATGCTTTTCTAGAAGGGTATGAGGTCGTCCATTGGTAAATACCATTGGCTTCCATAGCTATTCTACAAGCATCTGTCATGATAAGAATTTCGGGTATTTGCGATATCTTTGCCGGTGCTATCATAAAAGCAATTTAATTATATTGTAAATTTAGAGTTATAATCAACACTTTTTATCATGATGAATATTCTTGTTCCTATAGGTACCTCCACAAACGCAAACCAAACATTACAATATGCAGTAGATTTTGCAGAAGATTTTGGTGCAGAAATATATGTAATGGAGGTTTTTAACGTAACCGGAAAAGCAGGAACGCTAACTAATGTTAGCCAAAAAATCGCCGATAATTCGAAAGAAAGATTAAAAGAAGTTATAAGCACCGTAAACACGAAAAAAGTTTCTATAAAAATTGCAAGCTTTAACGGTGAGCTAAAAGACGGACTAAAAGAAATTGATAAGGGTTTAGGTATTGACCTTATTATATTGGCACCAAGAAGTAATGATATTCAAGAAGAGAATTATTTAGGACAAACCTCTGGAGCCATTATAAAACGAACGAATATACCAACGTTAATTGTACCAAAAGGAACAGCGTATATACCTTTTAAAAATATTCTGGTTGCCTTTAAGTCTGGTATATTAAAAAGAAAGAGAATTCTAGATCCGTTAATTTCAATTAAGAATAAGCACAAGGCTGTTGTAAATCTTTTAATGGTGAAAACTCCGGGTTATTCAGATGACGATTTAAAGATAAATACGGCATTGATGGACATTAGTTCTCAGTTGACTTTTACAGAAAATTCAACTACTTACCATGGCGTTTTAGAGCATTTTCAAGCAAAACACCCCGATTTACTGTGCGTTTTTAGAAGAAAACGTGGTTTTTTCAAGAAATTATGGGAAAAGAGTACTATTTCAAAATCAGAGTTTTATGCTCCAGTACCGGTATTGGTGTTAAGTGTAAAGAAAGATTAAGTAGTACTTTGTTGGCATACTAAAATGTATTTTCTTTGAGCTTCTTTAAAATTGGGGGATTAGCATAGTTTTCTAGTGCGGTCCGAAAGCATTCGGGAAGGTCATTTCTAATTAAATTGAAGGAAAGATAAAATAAAGGGGGATTAGCTCAGTTGGCTAGAGCGCTTGCCTGGCAGGCAAGAGGTCACC
>JANQUX010000164.1 GCA_030730545.1 Maribacter sp.
CTTTCGTTTGGTATGCCAATGCCTCTAAGGTAGCCTTTGCCAAATGTGCTTTACCAGTATCTCTAGTTAAACCGAAAACGGCTCCTCTTGCATACATATCCCAATAGGGTGCACCAAGACCTGCAAAAGCCGGTACTACATAAACGGGATTCTCACCTTCTATTGAATTTGCCAATTCTTCTGTTTCTTTGGCATCTTTTATAAGCTCTAGACCATCTCGCAACCACTGTATTGCCGCCCCGGCAATAAAAATACTGCCCTCAAGCGCATAATTAACTTTACCATCTAGACCGTAAGCGATAGTGGTTAATAGTCCGTTCTTAGAAAATTGTGGCTTCTCACCAGTATTCATTAACATAAAGCAACCTGTACCATAAGTGTTTTTTGCAGACCCTTTCTTAAAACAAGCTTGCCCAAATAATGCCGCTTGTTGATCACCCGCAATACCTGCAATAGGTATTTTCACTCCTTCAATTTCATATTCCCCAAAATTCGCTGCAGATGGTTTCACCTCTGGCAACATGGTTTTAGGTATATCTAAGGCCTTCAACAATTTATCGTCCCACCTTAGATTTACGATATCGTAAATCATGGTACGCGATGCATTGGTATAATCGGTTACGTGGTTGTGATCTTTCGTCATGTTCCAAACTAACCAAGTATCGATGGTGCCCATTAATAAATCGCCAGCTTGCGCCTTTTTTTTGGCTCCTTCCACATTATCGAGGATCCATTTTACTTTCGTACCCGAAAAATAAGAATCAATGACCAAACCTGTAGTTGTCTTTACATGCTCTGTGAGTCCTATTTTCTTTAGATGCTCACAAATATCTGCCGTACGTTTGTCTTGCCAAACAATGGCATTATAAACAGGTTCTCCCGTATTTTTATCCCAAACTACGGTAGTTTCTCTTTGGTTGGTGATACCTATACCTACAATTTCTGTTGGTTTCACTTTTTCCTTCTCTAAAAGTTCTTTTAAAACTTCCATCTGAGAGGATAAAATTTCTTTTGGATCATGTTCTACCCAACCCGATTTAGGGAAAATCTGTTTGAATTCTTTTTGTACCATTGCTTGAATGGTACCAGCATGGTCTACTAACAAAGCCCTAGAACTCGTTGTACCCTGGTCTAATGATATGATGAATTGCCTTGACATGTGCTTCAAATTATTTCTTTAAATATAGCGGAAATAAAGATTAATGTAAAGCGGCGAATAGCGAAGCGACATGAAGAATTATGTACTTCTTTTAAAACTATATTCTCGTTCTACTAAACAAATACGAACAGTATACGAATCGTACCAATCTGCAATACCTTTTTTTTGAGCCAGTAAATGATCTGCTTGCTGTTTCCAATTATGAATTGCGTTTAGGCTTTCCCAGTAACTTACTGTAATTCCTATTTCTTGTCGCGCACTTTCAATACCGATATAGCCAGATTGTTTTTTTGCCAACTGCTCCATGAAATCTGCCAT
>JANQUX010000165.1 GCA_030730545.1 Maribacter sp.
ACTCTTAAAATAATCAATTTTAATGAGAAAATATCACGTTATTTTAAAGCGATATTACTCGAGTTTAATTAAAAAATTCTTCGTTGGCTGCGAGTAATTGATTGATTTCCTGGTATTTTAAACCGATGAAAATCATCGGCTTTATAGTCACTATTTTATATTATTAATTTCTAGTTGTAGAAATCTACTTCACCTGTGGCAATATCATACATTGCACCTACTATAAGTACTTCGTCGTTTTTTTCCATTTCAGCTAAAACCGGGCTATGCTTTCTAATATTTTCGATAGTCAATTCAACATTTTTAGCCGCTACCCGGTCTACGAAGTCTAAGTTTTTAGAATTTCTTAAACTTTCATCTGTGGGCTCTTTTACAGCATCTACTGCGGGTTCTATTTTGTTGATAAGAGCAGTTAGATTACCTAGTCGTGCATGATCACACGCACCTTTTATGGCGCCACAACTGGTATGCCCCAAAACGACGATTAATTTTGTACCCGCAAGTTTACAACCAAACTCCATACTGCCAAGAATATCTTCGTTGACAAAATTACCTGCTATTCTTACACTGAATACATCTCCCAGCCCTTGATCGAATACTAGCTCTGCAGAAACTCTAGAATCTATGCAACTTAATATGGTAGCAAATGGAAATTGACCTTCACTCGTGTCATTAACTTGTTCTAAGAGGTTACGATTTGCTTTTAAATTATTTTGAAATCTTTGATTTCCCTCTTTTAAGAAATCTAACGATTTCTTTGGGGTCATCGTAGCTTGGGTTTCTCTAGTATGTGCTTTCATTTTTATTTATTTATTATACTGTATAATTATTTTGTCCCATTAGTAATAATGGAACATTGATATTATTGACCATGTCACTAATATTTGCAGGCATCGAAAGAGCTGAACTATCTTTCTTTTTCTTGTTTTCAAACCTGTTTACACACAAGAGATTTATTTTGTTTTTAGTTATATAATTTGAAAGGTTCTTCATGGAATTAGAATTGTTCTCAAATATAAACTCAACCTCTTTATTTTGTTTAGATGCTAAAGGTTTAGTTATGGTATTCATATTCTTTAGAATCTTAAATGATTTTAAAGGTTTTTGCGAATGAAGAAGTAAATCTTCGGTCAGATCAGCTATTAAAGTTTCTTCTGTATTGCTTAAGACTCCTAAAGATAAATCATTGCCGTAGCCTAACACATTTATCTCATCGGTTAAAAAAATAGGTCCTTTATGTATCTTCAATACAAAAGGTATAAGTTTGTCGCCAAGTATGTTGAAAAAGTTTGAATTCTTTTTACCTAGTACGATAAAGTCGGGTTTTTCTTTTTCAATATAAGCGGCTATCTCATTCTTTAAATTACCGATGGCACATGAATAAGACATAGTTACGCCAAAATCTTTTGAATAGGAGGTAACGATTGACTTTATTTCATTATCCATAGTAATGAATTCACTATTTAAAGATCGAATAGCTGAAAGTTGGCTAGCTTCAGTAACGACTTCTGAGCCTTTTTTAACATGAAATATGGCTATTTCTCCATTAAGCATCTTAGCAAGGTTGAGCGTACTTTTAAGCGTGTTTCCTAAAGATTCTTTCATGTCTGAGAAAACCGCTATTTTATATTTTTTACTCATGTCTTTTTTTTTAGTTGATTGAAAACAACTTCAATCGGTTAGCTTAAGCTTACTTTCGACTTAGGTCGTTCCTCAAAGAATTCAATATAACTTGGCGGATTTTCTACAATCCCTCGCTTAGAGATAAGTTTAATGTCAATGTTTCTTTCTCTTGCTTTTAGGCTGAAATCTTCTAGAATCTCCACAATGTCAAAATCTAAATATCTAGTTTTTAAGACATCTAGCTCTAAGTAAGTATCATGAGGTAAACTGTCAAGCTCTTTTAGAATAGCACCTTTGTTGAAAAAAGTAACTTCTTCTGCCAAAGTCATTTTTATTCTATGCTTTCCATTGCTATTATCTTCAATGTGAAGAAAGTGAGAGTTCTGGTAGCTTTTCAATAAAATAACTACGATACCTACTGCAAGTCCCAAGCTAATTCCTATCAATAGATCTGTAAATACAATACCTAAAACGGTAACAAAAAATGGTATAGATTGTTTCCATCCAAGTTTATACATTTTTATGAACAAGGCTGGTTTTGCTAATTTGTAACCTACAATAAATAAGATGGCAGCTAATACCGATAAAGGAATCATATTTAATAACGTGGGAATCATGATTACAGAAATCAATAATAGAAATCCGTGAATTATTGCAGATAACTTTGTTCTACCACCAGATTGAATGTTTGCTGAACTACGAACGATTACTTGGGTAATAGGCAAACCACCGATAAGACCAGAAACGATGTTACCTGCCCCTTGGGCCAATAATTCTCTATTTGTCGGAGTCACATTTTTATGAGGATCTAATTTATCTGTTGCTTCAACACAAAGTAAAGTTTCTAAACTGGCAACTAGTGCAATGGTAAAGGCTGTAATCCAAACTTGAGGATTCGTTATGGCACTGAAATTAGGAAAGCTAAACTGACCTACGAAAGATGAAAAATCGTCTGGTACTGGTACACTTACCAAATGATCTTTAGAAATTGCCAAAACCCCACTATCTTGTGTAAGAACATAAAATATGATACCAATGGCAACAGCTACTAATGGACCTTGTATTATTTGAAACACTTTTCCTTTCTTAGAAAGAACTTTATCCCAAAGTAAAAGTATTGACAGACCGATAATGGCAACTAAGGTAGCCCCAGGGCTAATATTGTTTACAGTATTCAGAATCTCAGAAAACGTATTTTCGCCATCTACTTGAAAAAACGCCCAATCACCTTCTGGATCAGGATCGTAGCCAAAAAAGTGAGGAATCTGTTTAAGGATAATGATAATACCAATACCGGTAAGCATACCTTTAATTACAGAAGATGGAAAATAATAACCGATTACTCCCGCTTTCAAAATTCCGAATACGATTTGAATAACGCCACCTAAAACAACGGCAACTAAGAAATTCTCATAACCGCCTAAGGCACCGATTGCCGTTAATACAATTGCTGCTAAACCTGCAGCAGGTCCACTGACTCCGATTTTAGAACCACTTAGGCCTCCAACCAAAACACCACCGATAATACCGGCAATTACTCCAGAAAATAAGGGAGCTCCACTCGCTAAAGCAATACCTAAACATAAAGGTAGCGCAACGAAAAATACTACGATACTAGCTGGAATATCGCTTTTGATAAATTTAAACATGTATACAATAAAATTATGCCCTAAAGTTTTTTTTAGGACAGATTAGTCAATTGAAAAAATGTGATAAAAATTAAGTTACCTGATCGGGCGGTGGAGAGAAAACCTCTTGAGAAAGGTCTAGGTAACCAATTTGATTAAAGTTGCTGATAATCGAACTTTCAAAAATGGCAATGGTTGAAAAATCTAAAGAATGTTCTTTAAAAAACTTTTCTTCACCCATAGATTTTTTACCCGACTCTTGCTCTTCTTCGTTAAGGTTGGTTATAACAATTGGGTTATCAATATCGCATAGGGTTATTATGCTAGGCGCAGTAACTGCAAATAGCCATAATAATAATAAAGTAATGCGAGCAAAAATTGTCATATAATGAACATCAATCTTAAAGATAGTATTGAAATTGTTAAAAACTGTTAACTTTTTTCTAAAAATCTTTTATCAGTTTTAAATCTGTAGTTGGTAACCATCCTATCTTGCCATCTGCAAGTTTAATTTTTTTCCAATCGTCTAATTGGTCCAACACATTTACTTTGGTGCCTGCGTGAATAGTAAATACCGCTGCACTAGTGTCATTAGGTTCAGATTTAACATTGCTTTCTTCAGCAAATAGTATTGCAGGTTGGTATTCATCAAAATCGCTTCGTTGTATAAATGCTAAAACAACAGCAATTATACTTAAGAAAAGTGAAAGTAAACTACCTATGAACATCCACCTTTTTCTAGTGGAATATACAGCGTAATAGAAGAGAATATATAAAAGAACAAATAGCAGCATAAAACCTATAGCCACATATGCCCATTGATCGAAGGTTAATTTACCGGTTATATTTTTATACAATTTAGACAAGCTCGTTTCTGGCATAGTATCTATGGCGTCTATGGTCATATTTTGAGCATAGCTGAGGTTGGTCTTCGTCTCTTGATCATTAGGTGAGAGTAATAGCGCTTTCTCATAAAAATAAATACTCTCCGCTATTTTGTTGAGCTTGTAATAAGAGTTGCCTAGGTTAAAGTAAACAGCGGCCGAGTGCTCGCCGCTACTTAAAATGTCGTTATAATAATCAACTGCCTGGTCATAATTACCTGCATTGTAAGCTTCGGTAGCCTGCTCAAACAATTTGTTGTTCTGAGCGGTACATAAGAGAACCGTAAAAAGACTAATAAGAGTAGCTAGCTTTTTGAACATACTTATAATTGTTTATCCATTATAGAAATCACCTCGCTTGCCTTGTCATAATCGGCTTGCATTTGTACGTTAGAGAACGGACTGTAGCGAGCTGCTTCGCAATTTTTAAGAAGAGATATAAAACTATTTACTGTTTCGTCATCTATCTGTTTTTGAGAAAGTAGCTCTGTAATTTTGTCTTTACTGAACTCAGAGGTCTCTATCTTTAATTTCGCTTTTAAATAGTTATGTAGTGCTCGCTCAAGGGCGACATAAAAAGCTTCTTTATTACCCAGTTGCTTTCTCGCTGCAGACAAATATTTACGTGCCAATTTGTTTGCTTTTCTAATTTTATTACCCACAACGTCACCTGCAATAGCATCCCTTTTCTTTCTAAATAGAATAGCTAATGGAATAAGTAGAAGAGGGCATAATAACCACAAGTAAAATGAAGTAGAGCCGAAAAAGTATGAAACAGATTTATCTGATAGATTAGAATCTAGTTTTAAGAAATTAAATTCATTTCCGCTACTGACTACAGATTGTTTGTTGTTATTTGAAGACGCCTCAGAATTAGATGATGCACTTAACGGACCTTCTAGAACATTAATTACAATTTCATCTGATGTTAGCGTAGTATATTTTCCTGTGGAAGGATTAAAATAACTAAAACTTAAGGGGGCAATAGGATATTTTCCTCTAAACGATGGCACTATAGTATATTGATTGCTCACTTTACCTTGCATACCTGCAAGCGTAGTTCTTACACCTTCTGTAAATTCAGGCTCATATACTTCTAAGGCACTTGGCAACTCCAATTCTGGAAGCTTAAATAGTTTTAAATTTCCCTTACCACTTACTTCAATTGTTGCCTGTAAAGATTCTGATGCATTTAAACTTGTTTTGCTTGTAGAAACCGCAAAATTAAATTCACCAACGGCACCATTGAAATTAGCAGGTTGGTTTGCTAACGGTAATGGTTTTACATTTATAGTTCTACTACCTGCAGAAACAGTTTTGTTCGTTTGGGCATACATTCTCTGACCAAAGAAATCTCTTCTGCCCGAAGGTACATCTACAGTAACATCTAGAGATAAGGGTTCAATGTCTAGTTCGCCAGATTTTTGCGGATAAAGAACAACACGTTTTAAGATGACGTAACGATAAGGCTTGCCTTTGTAGGTGCCATTTTGAGCACTAAGTGCATTTACTTTAATATCTTGACTCCAGAAATTATTATAGGTAGGGTTGTCTAAAGGTTGATAGTTCGATACGCTAATATTCGGACTCACATATAGCTTATAAATGATTGTAATGGCTTCATTCAAATACGGATTCGTTTTTGAAATCTCGGCAACTAAATGTAAGTTTTCATCAGCAACATCATCAGCGGTCATTTGGTCGCTCGGCTTATCGACAGCTGCGGTTACTTCGACATCTTGTGCTAATGATTTATAGGTTTCACCGCCAATTACAATAGATGCCTGCTTAATGGTGTATTTGCCTCTTGCTGAGGGCGCTAAAGTATATGAGTAAGATTTCGAGTAACTTCTGACTCCGTTAATCCAAGAGGAGCTAATTGATTGAGAAGGTCCCATGACAACTTTGAATCCGTTGAAATCTGGCGGATTAAAATTATCCCCATCACGGTTCATAATAAAATCTACGCGCAACCTTTCATTAAGACCAAGCTTAGGTTTGCTCAGTTTCATTTCAAAAGTTACATCATTGTTACCTTGGCCCATCATCAAAATTGATGATAGAAAAACGGTTACCAGTAACCCAAGTTTAGCTATGGACTTAAAGTCTACCAATCTTTTTCATTTTTAACCTTTACACCTTGCACTTTTTTTGCGTCGATTTTATCTTGAACCTTTTTTTCTGCATTCTGCATGGCTCTCAATAAATTATCGACCTGCTGCTTAGAAAGTTGATTGGGTCTAGGTTGTTGTTGCTCTTGTTCGTTTTCGCCCTCGCCTTGCTCGGGTTTCTTTTTTTGATCAGATTTATCCCCTTCACCATCTTTATTATCGTCTTTCTTCTCTTCGTTTTTATCGCCCTCGTCACCCTTATCTCCGTCTTCTCCTTGATCTTTCTTATCCTCGTTCTCTCCTTCGTCCTTTTTGTCTTCGTCTTTGTTCTCGTCTTGATCTTTGTCCTTATCCTTATCGTCTTGATCTTGCTTGTTCTCGTCTTGATCCTTTTTCAAAAGTTCTTTTGCCAAGGCTAAATTGTAACGGGTTTCTTCATCTGTAGGGTCATTACGTAAGGCCTCTTTATAAGCTTCTACCGCTTTTGCATAATCTTTACGTTTCATAAATACATTACCCATGTTATGGTAAGCTTTATGTTTGTCTGCCTTAGATGTAGATGCTTCGCCTGCTTCTTTAAATCTACCAAACGCCTCATTATAGGTCTCGTTCTCGTAATAGGCATTGCCTAAATTATAAGGTGCGGCGCTATTATCTGCGCTTTTTGAAATAGCTTTTCTATAGTCTACTTCTGCAGCAATAAAATTGTCATCAGACAATGCTTTGTTAGCATCCCAAGTATAATTTGTAGACGACCTTAACGCCTTTTCTTTTTCCTTCTCATCGACTTCTTGAGCGAAAGACGATAGGCAAACGAAAAGCAAAAGTAAAACTGTGCTTATTTTATTCATTTCTTTTCTCATTGAACAAATTGAGTTTCTTTAACCAGTTAGTCTTGCGGTCCAAGATAAATATATCTAAAAAAAGAAGCAACAATGCCCCGCCAATAAACCATTGAAACTGATCTTTAAATTCTGCGAATTGCTTGGCCTCGAATTCTTTCTTATCCATTTTCAACAATTCTCCTTTAATAAATTCTACTGCTGCGTCTGTGTTAGAGCCGTCTATATACTGCCCTTTTCCTTCGTTGGCAATATCTACTAAAACACTCTCGTTTAATTTTGTAATTACGGTTTCGCCCTGACTATCTTTTTTTAGGCTTTCTAAAATTCCGTTGCGTTTGATTGGAATCGGTGCACCTT